>SLQH01000432.1 GCA_007131555.1 Planctomycetota bacterium
ATTCACCCCAACTGGCCCGCTCCAGCATGCTGCCGAAGAGATGGGGGTGGATGGTGGCCGTTCGCTGCCCGGTGACCACCAGGGTCGGCTGATCGGCAGCGACGAGGGATGCGGTCATCATGATGGTGCACCAGACAGGCAGCAGACGGATCGGGACGGACATAGAAAGGACCTGTGACAGGGGGTGATGACAAGGTCCTATCAGGCCATGCGGCAACGACAATCACGGATCGCTGGTCAGAAGGCCGGGGCCGCCCCGTCGGCTCCTGCCATTTCCTCCCGCTCCAGTCGCAGCAGGGTGAAGCCGGCCGCATGGCGCTGGCTGTGCATGGTCAGGCCGGCGGCGGCAGCCAGGTGCGGCAGGTCCTCTTCCAGGCCGCTGCGGGGGTCGGCCAGCAGGGCCTGGCCGTGGGGATGCAGGGATATGGCGATGGTGGTCATCAGGGCGGCGTGGCATTCCGGTCGGTACAGGATGTCGCCGCCGAGGATCAGCTCCCAGGGCCCGCCTGGCAAGACCGCACCCCAACGATGGATCGCCGTGCGGGCGCGCGGGGCATGCTGGGGGTTGGCTGCCAGGAGGGCCTCGATCCAGGCCAGGGGATGGGGACTGGCATCGGCGAACAACACCGTGGCCCCGTGCTCCAGGGCCCACAGGCCCAGCAGGCCCTTACCACACCCCAGATCGACCACCCGCCGCCCGGTCAGGGTGACCAGGCTGGGCAGGACCGAGGCCAAGCGTTGTCCGGCCGGCCAGGTGTAGGCCCAGGTGGGGCGCTGATCACCGGCCTGGGCGGCGGCCGCCAGGGCCGCGTCCCAGGCGAAGGGCGGAGCCTGCCAGGAGGGGGGCAGGGCGTCATCAGCCATGGCCGGCAGCGGCCCGGGCCTGGCGGACCAGATCAGGCAGGACCTGCATCCCGGCCTCATTGATCGATGGCAGGACCTGGCCAGCGGCGGCCTTGACCCCGGCCGAGGCCTGACCCATGGCCAGACCCAGGCCGGCCCAGCGCAGCATCTCGATGTCGTTGTCGCTGTCGCCCACCGCCCAGGTCTCGGCCTGGGCGATGCCCAGATGCTGGCACAGGACCGCCAGGCCCCGGTCCTTGGTGGCTCCGGGGCGGGTGATCTCCAGTCGGTCCTCCTGGCTGATGACGACATGGAAGCGGCCCTGGAAATGGGCCTGCAACTGCGGACACAGGGCGCTGATCTCGGCCGGTTCGTCGGCGTACAGGATCTTGCAACTGGGCTCCTGCCAGTCATCCAGGATGGCCGCGTCAACCGTGATCGGCACCCCATAGAGCTGGGGCCAGGCGGCGGTGGTGGGGCACAGACGGTCCATCAGCCAGCGGTCGGGGCCGGGATAGAGATTGATGCTGCCGCGCTGGCGGGCCATCAGCGGTTCCAGGGCCACCCGCACCTCGTCGCCTGCGAGCATGTCCTGATGCAGAGGGGGGGCACCGGGATGGCCGACCCAGACCCCGTTGAAGCACACCAGGGGGGCACTCAGGCCCAGGCTGCGCTGGATGCCGAGGGTACTGAGCATCGGCCGCCCGGTGACGATGACCACGGCGATGCCCATGGCCTCAAGGGTGGCCACCGCCGCGACGTGCGGCTGGGGGATGCAGTTGCCGTTGGTCAGCAGGGTGCCGTCCAGGTCACAGGCGATCAGACGGGGAACAGGCAGCGGCGCAGGCATGGGCGGCATCCTATGTCTTCCCCCGCCGTGACCCAAGCCCTGTTCCCGGCTCCATGCGGGTGCAGGATGGACAGCCCAGCGCTGGCCCGCATGCTGCCATCATGCAGCACTGGCGCATCATCATCACCGGCTGCGGCACCAGTCATGGTTCGCCACCCTGGGGTTGGCGGCACCTGTGGTCGGAGGACCCCCGTGACCACCGCCGCCGTTCCGGGGCCGTGCTGCTGGGTCCGGCCGGCGAGGTCATCCTGCTCGACATGGGGCCGGACCTCATGCATCAGTTGCGCGATCCCTACGCCACCTGGCGCGGCTACGGCTATCCCGAGGACTGCATCACCCGCTGCGACGGGGTGCTGCTGACCCATGACCACGCCGACCACAGCCACGGCATCAACGAACTGCGCCACGTCAATCGCCTGCAGGATGGCCGGCCGATCACCATCTACGGCCATCGCCAACACCTCGACCTGATCACGCAGATGTTTCCGTACTGCTTCGATGCCGCTCCGGACGAGGTCTACCGTTCCTACAAGCCGGCCCTGACCACCTGTCCGGTCACCGACGGGACCCCCTTCACCGTCGCCGGGGTGCCGGTGGTGGCCTGTGCCCTGTGGCATGGCCCGGCCGGACGGGTCAACGGCTATCGCATCGGCTCCCTGGCCTATTGCAGCGACGCCAAGAGCGTCCCCGAGGCCACCCTGCCCCTGCTGGAGGGCCTCGACCTGCTGGTGCTGGGCATGCTGCGTGAACAGCCCCACGAGACCCACATGCACCTGGCCGCCGCTCTGGACCTGGTCGACCGTCTGCGCCCCCAGCGCACGGTCTTCGTCCACATGGGCCCGGAGATGCGCTGGGCCCAGTGGCAGGGCCGTCTGCCGGCTGGGGTGGAATTGGCCTTTGATGGGCTGGAGATGGGATTTACCGTACCATGATGCGCATCGCTGCCATCGTCATGGGCCTGGCCCTGCTGGTCATGCTGCTGGCCACCTGCCAGGGGCGTCCAGGGCATCCCTGGCGGGATCCTGAGCGCTCACCGCCGGTGATACCGCCCGCCCCTGGCCCGGCGCCGACGCCGGTGGCCACCGTCGCCGATGCCCTGGCCGCCTTCAGCGCCGAACCGGTCATCGGTGTGCTGCTGCACAGCGCTGCTCGTTGCGACCTGATCCTGCTCCAGACCGGCCGTAGCCCGGTCGGCATCCTGCCGGATGGCACCTGGACCATCAGCGCCGGGCCCCGGGGTCTGGTATTGCCGGGCCTGCCGGTGGTCGACAGCCTCGACCTGCGCTTCACTGCTGGTGCTGGGCAGGCGACCTTCGCCCTGGAGACGTCAGGGCCAGGCCGGCGGCGATACGGTGGCGACCTGCGTCTGCTGTGGGATCAGGCCGAGGGCCTGGTCCGGGTCATCGAGATCATCCCCCTGGAGCGCTATCTGCCCGGCGTGCTGGTCAGCGAGATGGGCCCCGGCTGGCCGGCCGCCGCCCTTGAGGCCCAGGCCATCGCCGCCCGCAGCTTCGCCCTGTCGCGCATCGCCGCCCGCAGCGGCCGACCCTGGCAGCTTGATGCCCGCTATGAGGTCGACATGGCCTACCCCGGTCTGGTGACGGATCAGGCTCCAGCCGCAGTGGCGGCGGTGCAGGCCACCAGCGGCCGGGTCCTAGCTACCCGCAGTGCCCGCATCCTGCCGGCCTTCTTCCATGCCAGCAGCGGCGGCCGTAGCGAATCAGTGGCCAACCGCTGGCCCCAGACCGGCCCCGGCCATGGTGGCGAACCCTATCTGACGGTCATCGATGACCCCTTCGCCGCCCTGGGCGCCGAAGGTCTGCGACGGCCGGATGCCGATCGCTGGCAGCACAGCATGCCGCTGACCGAGGTCGCCGCCAGCCTGACCCAGGCCATCACCGCCGCCGGTGGGCCGCCCGGCCGCAGAATCACGGCTGTGCGCATCGTCGACCGCTTCGCCGACAGCCATCGGGTCCGCAGCGTCGGCCTGCGCCTTGAGGGCCACGCCGATGAGGTGCTGCTACCGGCCACCGTCATCCGTCAGGCCATCGGCGGCACCCTGCTGCGCAGCACCTGGTGGGAGGCCTGTCTGGTGGTGGGCGACCGTCTGATCATCCACGGGCGCGGCTACGGCCACGGGGTCGGCCTGAGCCAGGTCAGCGCCTGGGCCATGGCCCAACGCGGCCTGGACGCCGATACCATCCTGCGCTTCTTCTACCGCGGGGCTGATATCCGGGGTTTGTGGTAAAAGACGCAACCTGGTCCTGGATGCCTGCAGCTGGTGAGGCTTGTCGTTGATGGACTGCTGCCGATGCTGTCGCTTGTGACATCGCCTCATGACACCTCGGTGAGCGTGGTCCTGGCGACCTTCAACGCCCGTTACACCCATTGCAGTCATGCCCTGCGCTGTCTGCGGGCGCAACTGGGGCCGTGGCGGGCTGACAGCCGGATCTGCGAGTTCATGGTCCAGGACGATCCGGTGATGGCAGCCGAGCGGATCCTGGCCTGGCAGCCGCGGCTGGTCGCGGTGTCGTGCAGCATCTGGAACCTCACCCTGGTCTGTGAACTGGTCGAGGTCCTGCGGATGGCGGCACCGCAGGTCGCCCTGGTGGTCGGTGGTCCGGAGGTGGGGGTCAGCGACCATCCGCCGCGTCTGCGAGCGGCTGCTGATACCCTGATCAGCGGTGAGGGGGAGCTGGTCCTGGCCGATCTGGTGCAGGCCCATTGTGCTGGGCAGCCGCTGCCGCCATTGGTGGTCGGACCAAAGGTCGATCTGGGCGCGGTGGTCTCGCCGGTGACGGAGTACAGCGATGAGGATCTGGCCCATCGTCTGGCCTATGTCGAGAGCAGTCGCGGTTGTCCCTTCGGGTGTGGTTATTGCAGC
>SLQH01000518.1 GCA_007131555.1 Planctomycetota bacterium
GGATCCGGCTCCAGATCGGCCACCAGCGGTTCATCAGCCGTGAAACGGACCCGATTCCACCCCATGTGCGGCACCTTGATGCTGCGATCCTGGGGCTGGAAGCGGCGCACCGTGCCGGGGATGATGCCCAGGCAGTCGACTCCGCCGTCCTCCTCGCTGCGACTGAACAGCAGCTGCATGCCGATGCAGATGCCCAGCAGAGGTGTGCCGGCAGCCACCACGTCATGGAGGGCCTGGTCCAGCCCAGCCGCCCGCAGGTTGGCCATGCAGCTGGCAGCCGCCCCGACTCCCGGAAAGATCACCGCCGGGGCACTGGTCACCACCGCCGGATCAGCGCTGATCACGGCCTCAACCCCCAGCCGATGCAGGGCCCGTTGGACCGAGGTCAGGTTGCCGGCCTGGTAGTCGATAATAGCGATAGTCACGGCTGCTCCTTGGGGTCCTGGGCACGATTCCAGGCGACACAGTCGGCATAGCGGACCCCGTGTCCGCCGAAGAGGTCAAGCGCACTGCCAAAGGTCAGATCGACCCGCCCGTCAGACAGGCTCGCGACCCGGACCAGATCATCCAGACAGCGCCCCCCGCCGGCATAGGTGACCGGGCGCGGAGCGATGGCCGCAAGATGGGCCACCAGGTCCTCATCAATGCCCCGGCACAGGCCCTCGACATCGGCCGCGTGGACCAGGAACTCGGCACAATGGGCGCCCAGAGCCTGCATCACCGCAGCATCGACCGCCTGCTCGCTGATCGTCTGCCAGCGATTGGTGGCCACCCGCCAGCCAGATCCGACCCGGCGGCAGGACAGATCGACCACCACCCGCTCGCGACCCACCGCCGCCGCCAGGGCCGCCGCCCGCTCCACGGCCAGGTGCCCGTCAGGAAACAGCCAACTGGTGACGATGACCGCCGCCGCCCCGGCCTCCAGCCAGGCGGTGGCGTTGTCCAGGGTGATACCACCGCCCACCTGCAGGCCACCCGGCCACGCCGCCAGGGCCTCGCGGGCGGCCTCGTCGTTACCAGGGCCGAGCATGATCACATGCCCGCCAGAGAGACCATCGTCACGATAGCGCCAGGCATACCAGCCGGCCGGGGCATCGGCCACGAAGTTGGTCACCACCGCATCATCAACGCCATCGCGCAGACTGCCCCCCACGATCTGGGTCACCCGCCCCTGGCGCAGGTCGATACAGGGTCGAAATCGCGTCATGCAGGCAGTGTGGGCATCCCATCACCAGAGCAAGTCAGGCTTGGTAAACGCGAGCCTGGCTTGGCGTTTGGGGTCACGTGGCGAATACATACGAGCTGAGACTCTGGCGGCGGGCATGGGTCAGGGCGGCGGCATCATCGTTGCGCCCCGCTTGCGTCCATCATCGCCGTGAATGATCATGAGTCGTGGAATCCACAGGCCGTATGACGGGCATCGTGGCGACGGTCTGGCCGATATTGGGCGACAGCACGGCATCCACGCGGCTGCACACGGGCCAAGGCCCGGTGCTCCGGGGTGGTTGTGTGATGGGCGATGGTTTTGGGCGAGCTTGAGGCCAATATGACTACAATAATGTAACAGGACTCCTGGCCTCAGTACGAGCGCGTCTGGTTCGGCGGCCGTGGGGCGCTGGAGCCAGAGGCCGGGAAGGCCCGCAACACCGATTCAGCCAGACGGTCACTGAGATAGCGGGCGAAGAGGCGGGGGCTGTAAAGGACATTCTGCCAACCGCCGATGTCATCAAGACCATCACCCAAAGTGGCCCGGTGCCAGGCCCTGATATCACGTTGGATCTCACCACGACCGCCGTCGAAATGGCAGGTGGCGGTCCATAGGCTGCGGCCATGACGGCAGTCGATCAGATGCAACACCACCCCGGCTGAAATCGGGTCAAAGGAGGTGAAATGCTCGATCCGGCCCACCAGCACGGCATCGGCCCGATACTGTTCGCGCAGCCGTCGCAAGCCCTCAGCAGGAATGTTACGGCGGGCCACCACATCGTCAGGCAGCAGCTTGCTGCGGGTGGCCTGATCAACGACCAGGATCTCGAACTGGCCCAGTTCACGCCAGGCGGTGGCGGTGGCCTCATCAAGACTGCGCGCGGCTCGACCAACCCCGGAGGCATGGTAGAGCGGCACCATGACGATGCGGGTCACAGCAACGATATCAGGATCGACCTGATAGCTGTACAAGCGTGGATCCACCGCTGAACGACGGCCAAAGGCACAGCCCGCCGTCACCAGCAGCACTACCATACCAGCCAGCAACAGACCCAGGCGAGAGCCCAGACCATTACCCAGCCCTGTTCTGAGGGACAGCGGGGGCCGGGCCGGGGGCATACCTGCGCAAGGCCAGTTCATGGCCGTCTCCTCACGGCAGCCTGTTCGTCTTCCTCAGGAGGCATCAGATCGGTCATGGCATCACGCATACGGTCTTGCAAGGAACGGATGCGGTCTGTCTCCATGGGCCTGATCAGCAGCAGTTCGGAGGTGAAATCATAGAGCGCTCGTTCAATCTGGAGGCGCTGCATCTCGCTGGTGCGCAACTGCACGACCAATTCGGCCTGCTGTCGTTTGCGATCCCAGAGCTCATCCTGGGCTATGGCCAAGCGACGGGCATTGTTCTGCAGGATGGTGATGCGCCGCTCATTCTCGGCCTGCTGTTCGCGTGCCGCAGCAATGCGTTGCCGGGCTTCAGTCAATTGCGTGAGCTTGTCGTCCATCTGTTCACGAGCCTCGACCAACTCATCTCGCAAGGCCTGCAGCTCATCCAGCAGGCTGTCTGATGACACCCCGTCAATAGACAGCCCGGAACCACCGCGATAAGCACCACGGGCCTCACCCCGACCAATCCGGTCGGCCAGGCGGGAGATGCGCTGTTCAAGCTCCTGCACCCGCCGCTGATGCCGATCAAGCGCGGCTTCAGCCTGGCTGCTCTCCGGATCACGACGGCCTCCACAGGCACTCAGCAACAGCAGCAGGGCGAAGCCCAGGCACCACGCGGCGCTACGACATGACAGGTTCATCGACGTGACCCCCCAGCATCGTTCTCGTCAGCCTGGAATTGCCGGCGCACATGCCGTTGCAACTGCTCGACCTCGGCTGGTCGTTCACTGTTGATCTGGAGGATGCGGCGGGCCAGATCCAGGCTGTTGCGCTCGGCCTGCAGACGCAGGGCCTCAAGGGCGCGGGCATGATCCCGCAATTCGCTGATGATCTGGGATGTCTCGGCCAATTGTGCGGCCAAGCGCTCGCGGTCGCCATCGACATCAGCAATGGCCTGCAGACGTTTCTGAAGATCTTCTGCCTGTTGGCGGGCGGCCGCCAGGTCCTGGTCGCGTTGGGTGATCTCGGCCACCAGGGCCGCATGACGACGATGGGCGACATCGCGCTCCTGTTCCAGGCGTTGCAGACGTTCGAGAATCGTCTCATCTTGTCCCACCTCACCAGAACGTTGACCGGAACCGGTCGCGATGGTGGATTCTCTGCCCTCCAAGGCTGCCAGACGTCGTTCCAGCACCCGACGGGTCTCGACCTCGGCCTCGATTTCCTGACGATGCCGCCGGGCCGCCTGGGCAGCATCGGCGACCAGGGAACGGATACGCTCCTCCAAACGCTGCTGGGCATCAAGCAGGGCAGCACCCTGATCCGTGGCATGGGCCAATTCGCGGCGCAGGGCCCGCAACTCATCCTGGTGGCGGCGACGCTGATCATGGATGGCCCGCTCGGCCTGTTCCCTCTTGTCGACCCGCAATGCTGCCAGATCAGCGCTGCGCTCTGCTTCCAATCGTGACACGGCCCGTTGATGCGCAGCCCGTTGCTCGGTCAGTTCCTGCTCGTGCGCCCGGGACTGGGCGGCAAGCTCACGGTCGAAGGCCTCTCTGGCCTCGGCCAGACGATGACGGAAATCATTACGCAGAGCCGTGATCTCCCGCTGCATGGCTTCGTCTTCAAGGTCATGGCGACGTTCCGCCTCACGGGCTTCGCGCTCGATGTCATCACCACGACTCAAAGAGCGCAGATCGCGGACCAGGCGGGCTTCGTCACCAGCCACAGGAGGATCATTACGATCATGCTGGGCAATCACACGACCCAGGGACTGTTCTTCATCGATGATCTCGGTGATCTGGATCATGCCCTTGAGGACATGATCGTCGTGCTCAGCGTAGACTCGGAAAAAGTCGCCTATCCTCACCCCTTGCCGCCCGCCAACCGGCAGTTCGACCACTGATCGACCCTCGTGACTGGCCACGCTGCCAATACGGGTGGTCACGGCCGGTCGTCCCAGAGGGCGGATCCGGGTCACCGCAGTCGTCCGGTCAGACCCACACGACCCCATGACGACCATCAGACATATGACCACCACCGTTGTGCGATACGACATCACAGATCTCCACGCCAAGTACGCATCTCCCGTGCCATCACTGTAAAAACCCATCCCAAGCTTGGTCCGTATACTCCCAGCCTTGCCCAAATGACCAGAAACAGGCGTAATGCAGCAGGGTTTTCGAGACCGACATGATACCTGGCATCGCCAGGAGGCCCTATCCTGGACACTGCTGTCCAGGACCGACC
>SLQH01000157.1 GCA_007131555.1 Planctomycetota bacterium
GGATGCATCACGGGAGATCACCGCTGAATTGGTACTGGCAGCCCAGGGTGAAGACGCCGAGGCACCGGTCGACATGACCCAGCAGATTGAGGAGTTCCTGCGACCATGGGCTGACTGCACGGTGGAGATCGACGCCGAGCAGATCATTGTCCGGCGTGGTGATGAGGTGGTCCAGCGCATGAGCTACAGCGTTGAGGCGGTGGAGATCATTGAACCGGACGCCCTGCTCACGGTCACGGTCACGGCCGAGGATGGGAGCACTCGCAGTGATCGTTTCATCTCTGACGGCCCAGCGGTCCACTGGCGTATCGGCGGTGGTGAACAGACGATCATCCTCTATACGCCCTGGCGCCCTGAGTATTGAGCCAAAAACAGCAGTAGCACCCCATCTTCGTCGTTGCCTTCTACCGATGTACGCACGTATACATCGTCGTCGGCGCATATCCGCTTGAACGGCAAGTCTCCGGTCTGCAATCCAACTGTTACCCCGGTTTCAATGTCGGGGTTGCTGGCCTGGAGCCCGGAGGATGGTCCATCCTGATGGCGGTGGTTCTTCTCCGGCCATGCTCAGGGGCAGCACCCGCTCGACCAGGGTGGCATCACCATGCAGATTGAGGATCACCACCGGTGGCGGCTGGCTGCCGCGCCCGTGGCGGAGATCGCCGATGAGCTGCAGGAAGGCCCGGCGGGGGTTTTCGTCCTCAGGGCTTGGCAGATAACTGAGCCGTTCGGTGCCATCATGCCACCATACCAGGCGGCCATGGTATTCGTGGTCGAGGTCGTGGCGGATGAACATCCAGCTGACTTCCTTGGCCAGCAGCTCTTGGCCCAGCTCGGCGATGGTCTTCTGCCATTCCTCGGCACTGGCCTCACGGAAGCGCAGGCCCACCGTGTCCCGGAAAATGCTCCAGTCGGACCAGGCCCGGTAGACGACCACGGCTACCAGGACGCTCAGCCACAGGGCGATGCGGACACTATGGCGCCGCAGGACTGATCGTGGTGCGGCCTGATGCTCAGGAGAACCGTTCATGATATGATGATCACCTCAGACGCAGGCTGCCAAGGACGGTCATGAGCCTAGTGCTTGCAGGGTGTCAGTCGCCGTCCAGCTGGCGTCGGGTCTCGCTGACCAGGTGTTCGATGACCGGGTGGGAGCAGCCGGCCATCTCCAGCAGCCAGCCGCAGGGCAGGGCGGTGGCGGCTGCCCGCTGGTCGACGGGTTCACGCCGATGGATCAGATTCAGGCCGCAGGCGTGACGGACCAGGCGATAGCCGTGGTGGGGACCGTCCAGGTACAGGTCCTGGCCTGGGGCCAGGCCGTGATCATGGCGGGACTGCATGAGGACCGGATGGCCCCAGGCCAGGACCAGTCCGGCCCAGCCCTGGCTGTCGGTGATGAGGGGGGCCTGGCCGTGCGCCCAGGCTTCGGCCGGGTCATGGAGCCAGGTCCACGCCCCGTGGTCGAGCAGAAGGCGGGCGGTCATCGGATTGGCGACCTTGAAACCGGCGTCGGCGATGACCGGCTGGCCCTGGGACCGGGCCTGGTCGATCACGGCCCATTGGCCGGCGACGATGCCGGCCGGCCAGTGGGCGCCCAGGGCTGGGCAGGCCAGGGCGGCCGGAGGGCGAAGCAGAACCTGGTCTGGCAGGGCGGCGTAGGCGGGTGATGGGCGGGTGGCCGACCAGTCGCACAACGGATCGCTGAGCCACACTGCATCGGCCCCGGCGGCCAGGGCGATGGCGGCGGCTGATGGCGCATCCACCGCCACGTGCACGGGCCGGCGTCCGGGGCAGGTCGGCCAGGAGGGCAGAGCTATGCGCTGGCTCTGGTCGTCGGGGCAGGGCAGGGATTGCCAGCGGTCGCAGGCCTGGCGGCGCAGATCCTTGATCGTCCGTTGGGGCAGGAAGGCTTGGCCGTCGCCGTTGACCAGCACCTGCCGGCAATCCAGGCCCTGGCCGTGCAGGCTGCCGCAGGCCTCGGCCACGGTGGCCGGATCGAGCGGGCGCTGCTTGGCCTTCTGGGCCACAGGGCCGTCGACGGTGACCTGGCGACCGTCAGCAGCCCAGAGCTGCAAGCGCACCGGCTGGCCGGTCACAGCCTCGATCCGGATCTCGACCGGGGTCCGACGCGGGGCTAGGCGGGGCAGGGCGACGGGGGCCATGGCCGCCTGGGCGCTGCCGGCCAGGGCCTGATCGCTGTTGACCACCCAGAGCGATCCGGCGGCCAGGGCCGGGCCTTGCCGGCGCAGGCGCAGGCGGCAGCGCCAGCGCTTGGTGCCAAGGGCTTGGGCGGCGATGATCGTGAATCCGTCGTCATGATGACTATCGTCGGCGCAGCGGCGCAGCCCCAGGCCCGCGTGCAGGTCGAGGTCGGTCTCCAGTATCGCCCATGCCTCGCGGCGCGAGCCGCTGATCAGGCGGACCTCGGCCGGTTCCGCCTCCTGGTCGAGGCGGGCCTTGCTGCCGCCCTGCCAGGGTCCGGCGGTGAAGGGGCGCGAGAAGACCCGCCGCAGGCGCTGGCGCAGATCCCCATCCGGCCGCCGACCGGCGGCCAGGGCGTCGAGGGCCTCGCGATAGCAGCGGCTGACGGTGTAGACGTAGAGCGGGTCCTTGAGGCGGCCTTCGATCTTGAGGGCCGCGACCCCGGCGGCGATCACCGCCGGCAGATGGTCGATCAGGCACAGGTCACGCATCGCCAGGGGTTGGCCCGGCTGCTGGTCGATGTGGTAGGCAAAGCGGCAGTTCTGGGCGCAACGGCCATGGTCGGCGCTGCGGCCATCGCGGGCGGCCGAGATCAGGCACTGGCCGCTGAAACCATAGCACAGGGCCCCGTGGACGAAGCATTCGATCTCGACGCCATGGGCAGCAGCGGTGCTGGCACAGGCCGTGACCTCAGCCGGGCCCAGTTCCCGGGCCAGGACGACGCGACGCAGGCCAAGCCGGGCCAGGGCCGGGATCTGGCCCGGTTCGTGGACCGTCATCTGGGTCGAGGCATGCAGGCGCAGATCCGGCAGGGCCGCCCGTAGGGCCGCGCTCAGGCCGAGATCCTGCACGATCAGGGCGTCGACTCCGGCTTGGTGAGCCCGCTGGGCCAGGGCGATGGCCTGATCCCAGCGACCGGGGCCGATGATGGTATTGAGGGTCAGCAGGCAGCGTCGCCGGTGGCCATGCAGATAGCTGACGACGTCGTCGAGCAGTTCGATGGGGATATTGTCGGCCCGGGCCCGGGCATTGAGGGTGCCGCAGCCCAGATACACGGCATCGGCCCCACCGGCCACGGCTGCCGGCAGGCAGTCCAGGCTGCCGACCGGCGCCAGCAGTTCAGGTGATGGAGGGGGAGAGAACATGGTAGGGGCTACATGAAGAACCCCTCCGCTATCCGGAGGGGTTCGTGGTGATGATATTGTTGGTCCGGATCAACGTCGTTCGATCGGCTGGAAGATCGGTTGCAGGTAGCGGACCAGTTGCTCCTCGCGGATGGCGGTCATCTGGAACTCGCGGGCCTTGTCCTGGAAGGGATCGCTGCGGCCGCCGGCGACCAGGAAGTCGTAGCCGGGAGCGATCTCATCGGGGTTGCTGACGATGGTGGCGATGCTGCCCATCTGCTCGATGAAGCGCTTGACGTCGTCCTTGTTGAGGTGGGAGAATTCTCCTGCTAGATAGAATCGCACCGGACGTTGGGTGTCAAAGACTGGATTGCCGATCAGATCGCCGTTGGAGATCGGCAGGCGACGCTGGTCGACCACCTCGATGATCCGGCAGGTGGACTGGGTCTCTTCAAGATCAGTGACCTCGAGCATGCCCTTGCTGGTATAGCGACCCTGGACATGGCGGAATATCTCGAAGCGCATACCGCGCTGGACCCGGTCCTTGCGGCCAATGTTGATGACCACGAAATTGCTTTCGACACCAGTGGTGACAATCCGTCCGACCGGGCGTAGTTCCTCAAGCCAGCGCAGGCGCAGTTCCAGCAGTTCTCGGATGCGTTGATCAAGCTGGGTTTCACGAGTGCGCAGTTCGCTGAAATCATGGTGATATTGAACGCCATCGGCTTCGTAGCGACGTTCCAGGGCATCCAGGGTTTCCAGGAGATCGTTGCGGGTGCGCTCGAAGCGGTCGTCAGCCCGTCCGGCGTCACGATTGACCTCGGCTATGGAACTGCGCAGTTGGTTGATGACGTTGCGCAGTTCGGCAAAGCGATGCTGGACCCGTTGTTCGTAGTTGCGTGCCACCTGATCGGTAAAGGTGACCATGTGAGTGACGTTTGATGCCACCCCTTCCCAAGGGGTGGGGTCATCGCGGTCGCCGCGGATGAGATTGCCGTGACGGTCGAAGAAGATGCCGCGGGCCGCCAGCTGGTTGTCGAGGCGGGCCAGGGTTCTGCGGCGCAGGTTGACTCGTTCCCGTTCGGCCTTGATCTCGTTTTCGACCCGCATCAGTTCATCGTAACGACGATTGAGCGATTCCGCTTCGGTGAAGCGCAGTTCAGTGGCCTCGGGGTCGCCGAAGCGAATAGCCTGGGCCATCTGATGGCGATCCCAGGTGAGGTAGGCGAAGA
>SLQH01000255.1 GCA_007131555.1 Planctomycetota bacterium
ATGGCATCTGCTTCGTTGCGCTCCGCTCACAATAGCGCTGCTATTGCTCCGCTTCGCGACGCCTCGCATCTGCCACACGATGCTCGACTTATGAAACCAATTTCCGTGTCACCACACTAGGCCGCCAAGCCGAAAACTCTCTGCAGGCCCAGGATCTGGTTGAGTTCGCTGACCTGGGCTGACGGGTGGGCGATGGCGATGTCGGTGCAGCCACGGGCCAGCAGATGGCGGCGCAGGGTTAGGAGATGGCCGAGGCCGATAGCATGGAGACGGTCGATGGCGGCGAGGTCGAAGATGGCCCGGCGACAGGTCGGTGGTAGTTGGGGAACGAGGTCCTCCAGGCCGTGGGCATCGGCCAGATCCTCAGCCGACAGGCTCAACCACAGGTCATCATCATGCTGTCTGAATGCAACCACGGTGCCCTCCTTCCGTTGTTCGTGCTGCTGATCATAGTATCGGCCGGCCCGGTTCTGACTTGAGGGTCGTCGATCAGCACCCCGTCGCTTGTCGTCGCCATTGCGGTTGGCAGGATCAGCCGTCATGTACGATTTCCTGCGTGGAGCCGTGGCCAGTCTGGATGCCGGTGGTCAGTTGTCGCTGGAGGTCGGCGGGGTCGGGTATCTGCTGCGCATCAGCGAGCATACCCGCAGCCGTCTGCCCCTTGATGGCTCGACGGTGCGGGTCTATACCCGCCTGGTGGTGCGCGAGGATGATCTGCTGCTGTTCGGCTTCGGTGATCCGGCCGAGCGGGTGGCCTTCGATCTGCTGACCGGGGTCCAGGGGGTGGGGCCGGGAGTGGCCCTGGCCATCCTGTCCCGCTTTGCGGTAGCCGAGTTGCGCCAGGTCCTGGCCCGCAAGGACGCCCTGGCCCTCAAGTCGGTCAAGGGGGTGGGGACCAAGAGCGCCGAGCGCATCACCCTGGAGCTGTCCGACAAGCTGTCCCGCATCCCGGTGCCCCAGGATGAGCTGCCAGCCGAGGACCTGGCGGTCGAGCGCCAACACGGCACCGCCGCTGATGAGGCCCGCCAGGCCCTGGTGGCCCTGGGCTTCAGCCATCGCGAGGCCATCGACACCCTGGCCCGCATCGCCGAGCCCGAACACGACGCCGCCCACTTGCTGCGCAAGGCCCTGGTCCTGCTGCGTGGTGGGGCCTGAAGCGTGGATCGCCCGGCTGTGCCCCTGCCCGAGCGGGTCCGTCCGATCAGCCTGGAGGAGGTGGTCGGCCAGGAGCATCTGGTCGGTCCTGAGGGGGTCCTCAGCGCCCTGCTGGCTGGCGGGCATCTGCCCAGCCTGCTGCTCTGGGGGCCGCCCGGCACCGGCAAGACCACCATCGCCCGCCTGCTGGCCGAACGTCTGGGGCGGCATTTCGCGGCCTTTTCCGCCGTCCTGGGCGGGGTCGGTGAACTGCGGACCCTGCTGGCCGAGGCCGCCACCCTGCGTGATCTGGGGACCGACACCCTGCTGTTCATCGATGAGATCCATCGCTTCAACAAGGCCCAGCAGGACGCCCTGCTGCCCCATGTCGAGGCCGGGGCGGTGACCCTGATCGGGGCCACCACTGAGAATCCCAGCTTCAGCGTCAATCCGGCCCTGGCCTCGCGCTGCCGGACCTTCGCCCTGCGGGCCCTGGACGATGCCGCCCTGGAGGCCCTGATCAGCCGCTGTGCCAGCCATCCCGATGGCCTGCCGGGCCTGACCATCGACCCGGCGGCCCGTGAGGTGCTCTGTCGCCTGGCGGCCGGCGATGGCCGCCGGGCCCTGCTGTGCCTGGAGGAGGCCTGGGCCCTGTGCGCCCCCCAGGCGATCACGGTGGCCGCCATCGGCCGGGTCACCCAGTCGGCCATGGCCCAGCATGACCGGGCCGGCGAGAGCCATTACGATGTCGCCAGCGCCTTCATCAAGAGCATGCGGGCCTCCGATGTTGATGCCGCCCTGTTCTATCTCGCCCGCCAACTGGAGGCCGGTGAGGATCCCCGCTTCGTCGCCCGGCGGGTGGTCATCTTCGCCTGCGAGGACGTCGGCCTGGCCGATCCCCAGGCCCTGGTGGTCAGCCAGGCGGCCCATGATGCAGCCGCGTCAATCGGCATGCCGGAGGCCGTCTATCCCCTGGCCCAGGCCGTGATCTACTGTGCCACCGCTCCCAAGTCCAACGCCACCAAGGGATATTTCGCCGCCGCCGCCGCCCTGCGTCAGCACCCCGGCGCCCAGGTGCCGCTGTTCCTGCGCAACGCCCCCACCGCCCTGATGCAGGAACTCGGCTACGGCGAGGGCTACCAGTACGATCATGACCACCCCGACCACTTCGCCGGCCAGAGCTGTCTGCCGGATGAACTGAGCGGGCAGAAGTTCTACCAGCCCGGCCGCTTCGGCTTTGAGAAGGAGATCGCCCGGCGCCTGGCCTGGTGGCAGAGCCGCCGCCGTCCGCCGGGAGCGCATGATGGTGACTGACATCCGCATCCCTGACCCTGAGGCTTGGCTGTGGTGCGCCGCCTGGAATGAGTTGATGGGCAGCGCGGCCCTGCATCACGCCCTCCATGGCGGGGCGGTGGTCGAGGGGGCCAGGAAGCGGCCCGGCTGTCCGGACCGCCGGCCTCCGGCTGATGAACGGGCGATCCTGATCCCGCAGGGCTGGCGCTGTTGCGGCCGGGCCCAGTGGTGGCAGCGCAGCGCCGCCCTGGTCCTGGATGACCTGCCGGCCGCCCGTCCGACCCTGGCCCGGGCCTGGCGTCTGCGCTGCGGTCAGGTCGTGGCCCTGTTGGAGCAGGACGGCTTCAGCGATGCCTCAGGGCGCCTGGTCGCCGCTCTTGAGGGCGGTGGTGATGGCAGCATCCGGCGCTGCGACGACCTTGACGATCACCCGGTGATCGCCTGGTCGCCCCGCTGCGACGGCCCCCTGGCGGCCCCGTCGACGCCCCTGCTGGGCACCTTCATCGCCGGGCTGCGCGAGGCCTATGGTCTGGGCGCCCAGGGGGTCCGACGCTATCTCAAGGATGTCCCCGGCATCGCCGGCACCATCAGCGGCGGGGCCATCGAAAAGCTGTTCCGTCAGACCGGCGAGGGTTGAGGAACTCATCCAGGCATGCCATCCTCAGTCCTGGCGTCGCTGTGTCGGTACGAATACCGTGGCCGGATTGGTGGTGCCGATCTGGCCATCGGTCAGTGTCCATTCAGCCCAGATCAGGTGGCAGCCTGACTGGGCGACCCAGGTGGCTTCCCAGGGCGCTTCCTGTCGTTCGGCCAGTATCTGATCACCGGCGTACCATCGTACTGAAGACAGGCTCACGGTGTCATCGGCACGGATGGCCAGGGTGACATCCTGGCCATCGGCAGCTGGCATCGACCAGGAGCGTCGTGGGGCGAAGGGGGTGAGGTTCCAGCCTTCCCTGCTCATGTGCAGTTGCACTGGTGTGTCCTTGGTCTGCCATGCCCGCCATACCATGGCGGTGGCCCGGTCGGGAAACCAGATTGCGGTGGTGCGATCCAGGTCGTAATCGTCCCAGGCTGCGATGGTGGCGTTCTGGGCATGGATGCTGTCCCGATCACCGAGCCATCCAGATTCAAGGGGGATGTCGTTGAGCGGTATCGGACCGGGCTGAGGGTCGACTTCAGATGGCAGCCGTAGTCTGGCCACTGACTGAATCCATTGAATGTGCAGGGTGGCGGCGTTGCCGAAATTATGGGCGCAGCCATGTTGCAGGCCCAAGCCCCAGGGTCGTCCTGCGGCCCGGGCAGGCACAAAGTGAGCGTCGATGCCTGGCAGCATGTTGAAGCCATCGGGAATGGCCCCCAAGGTGAACAACAGGGGTATGTTGGCCGCTTCCTCGGGATGCTGTGTGGGGTCGGCGATCCAGCTGCAGTCGATGGCTGCGGTCAGGGTGCGTTGTGGAGTGCGTAGCATGGCTCCCAGTACCATCCCACCAGCGCTATGTCCTGAACCTGTCAGCGGCAGATAGGGTAGTTCGGGATGTCCGTGGGCTTCGGCCCAGGTTGCCAGGGCCTGGTCAAGGGCATTGCGCAGCTTGGTCGGGCGGTTGGTGGCCCGGCGGTCAATGCTGGTCACGACGCGGATGAAGCCCAGTTCCTGAGCCAACGCGGCCCAACGATCATCTGCTCTGAAGCGGGCATTCATGGCGTGCCATATCACGCCGCGATAGGTGGTCACTCCGGCTGGGAGCAGGGCTTCGATATCGACTTCGCCGATCCGGTCACGCAGGATCACAGGCTCGTGACGGGACTCCTCGGCCCAGGTCCTGCCTATGAGCATCAGGACAAGGATCACCGACAGGCGATGTGATGAGCGTGGCATGGAAGGGCTCCTGATGATGTGGCGGTGAATCTGGATCCGGCATTGGGCCATAGGCTTGTTGCTCACGGTGATCTGGGTCACCGTGTGGATGACAGGCCGTCTTTGGCCTCAAGCCGACGGCCGGAAGAATCATGAATCCGTCCAGATGATGCCTGTGGTCATCTGTCACGCAAGTTGGCGATCAGCGGTAAGCGCCCGTTTTCATGCGATGTCCAAATG
>SLQH01000199.1 GCA_007131555.1 Planctomycetota bacterium
AGGAATAGACTGACACGTCGCCTGGCTTGGCCTTTTCGGCCCCGATTCCGCCGAAATCCTCACCATAGCTACGGCTATGGCTGCGGTTTTCAACGAAATCGGGACTCGAAAATGCACTGCGCCATGCTTGGTCGCTATCCCTTACAGACTCCTAGGAATCAATGCCACTCGTCACCTGGAAGCCTGAGTGGTGTCGGTTGGTCTGCCTCCGCGTCATTGCGAGAGAAAAAGAGCGGGCGATGACAACGCTTGCAGCATGACATGCAGTGCCATGTCGTGACCCCTTCGTGTCCTGCGTGGTGAAAAGGCCATCTCTGCCCCTGCGCGGCCCGGTGAAACAGTCCGTCGCCTGATCCGTCCGAAGCCTTGCCCCTGATGCCAGCGGCCGCAGGCTTGATCCATGTCCTACGATAGTCACAGCGACGCCGAACTGCAGGCCCTGATCGATGACCGGTTCCAGGTCCTGGCCGGCACCACCGATCCTGGTCAGGTCAACCAGTTGTCCCACGCCCTGCGCCTGATGGTGCGCGAGAAACAGCAGCGTGGTCTGCCCCTGAGCCCGGTTGAGCGGACCCTGGCCGGCCAACCGATGACCAGCGCTGGTGATGATGGCGGCGGCCTGCTGCGGCGGGCGGTGTTGATCGTTGTGGTCCTGGCCCTGCTGATGGCCGGCTTATGGGCCGTGGTGCAGTTCGTGCTGCCGGGGCTGGTATCGCGCTGAGTGCCTCAAGTCGGATTGAGGCTCAGACATCTGCCCGATCATCTTCCTCCGGCAGGCTGGCGCCTGGCAGCCAGGCCAGGTCGATCTGGAGCAGGTCGAGGACCAGGGCGGGGTCGAGTTCGTGGTCGAAGCGCAGTCGGAGCATCGAGCCGGTGCTGTCGATGGCGACCAGATCCGGGCGGGCCAGGGTGGCCAGTTCCGGGGGCAGGCTGTCGGCCAGGTGGAGGCGCAGGATGGGGCCGGCGATCTCCAGACGGGTGATGCCCAGGCTGCGGCAGCGCAGGCGCAGGACGGCGGTGATGAACAGGTGGCGCAGGGTCTCGGGCAGGGGGCCGTAGCGGTCGCGGGTGCGCCGGGCCAGGGCCTGCAGTTCGTCGGTCGTGCGGCAGGCGTCGAGATCCTTGTGGAGATTGAACTTGAGGGTGGCGGCCTCCAGGTAGTCGTCGGGGATGTAGGCGCTCAGACCGAGGTTGACCACCGGGCGGGGGTGGCCGGTAGCGGGATCGTCGTCCAGGCCCACCTGGGCTGCGCCCTGGCTGCGGATGGCCTCGGCCAGCAGGCGACAGTAGAGTTCGTAGCCGATGGCCTCGATCTGGCCGCTCTGTTCGGCCCCCAGCAGGTTGCCGGCCCCGCGCATCTCCATGTCGCGCATGGCCAGCTTGAAGCCGGCACCCAGCTCGGCGTATTCCTGGATGGCATCCAGGCGTTCGCGGGCCTTGGGATTGAGACGGGCGTCCTGGTCGATCAGGAAATAGGCGTAGGCCTGGCGGGTGAAGCGGCCGATGCGGCCACGGATCTGGTGCAGTTCGGCCAGACCGAAGGACTGGGCGTTGTGGACGATCAGGGTGTTGGCGTTGGGGATGTCGAGGCCGGATTCGATGATCGAGGTGGCCACCAGGCAGTCGATGCCGCCGCGTTGGAAATCCCGCATGATCCTGGCGATGTCGCGTTCATCCATGCGGCCGTGGATGCAGGCCAGGCGCATGGCCGGCATCAGGCGGGCCAAGCGGGCGGCGAAGGCGTCGAGCGAGGCGATGCGATCGTGGACCACGAAGATCTGGCCGTCGCGCTCCAGTTCGCGCTCCAGGATGGTGCGGATCAGGGCCTTGTCCCAGTGGGTGACGGTGGTCTGGACCCCCAAGCGCTCGGCCGGGGCCTCGCCGAGAACGCTGATGCCGCGTAGCCCCAGCAGGCTCATGTGCAGGGTGCGGGGGATGGGGGTGGCGCTGAGGGTCAGGACATGGACCCCCTGGGCCATGGCCTTGAGGCGTTCCTTGTGCTTGACCCCGAAGCGCTGCTCCTCGTCAACGATCAGCAGGCCGAGACCGGCGAAGGCCAGGTCCTCGGTCAGCAGGGCATGGGTGCCGATGAGGATGTGGAGGTCGCCATGGCGGACCGCCTCCAGGATCGTGCGTCGTTCGGCGCTGTTGCGGAAGCGGTTGAGGCAGCCGATGCGGTAGGGGCTGTCGGCGAAGCGTTCCTCGAAGGTGGTGGCGTGCTGTTCGGCGAGGATGGTGGTAGGGGCCAGTACCGCCACCTGGACCCCGCTGGCGACGGCGTGCATGGCCGCCCGCATGGCGATCTCGGTCTTGCCGAAGCCGACATCGCCGCACAGCAGGCGGTCCATGGGCCGCGAGGAGGCCAGGTCCTGGCGGATCTCGCGGGCCGCCTGGAGCTGGTCCTGGGTCTCTTCGAAGGGGAAGCCGGCCTCGAAGCGGCGCATGACTGCTGGGTCGGCCTGGAGGATCGGCGCCGGCACGGTGCTGCGCTGGGCCTGGGTGGCCAGCAGCTCGGCCGAGATGTCGGCCACCGCCGCCCGGGCCTTCTCGGTCCGGCGTCGCCAGGTGCTGCCGCCCAGGCGGGTCAGGGGGGGGTGGCGGCCGGCCCCGCCGATGTACTTCTGGATCAGGTCGATGCCGGTCACCGGGATGTAGAGACGGGCCTGCTCGGCAAACTCCAGCAGGAGGTGGTCCTCCATGTAGCCGCCCTTCTCCAGGGCGGCCATGCCGACGAAGCGGGCGATGCCGTGATTGAGGTGGACGACGTAGTCCTTGGGCTTGAGGTCGGCCAGGGACGACAAGGGTGCACCATGACGGACGGTGTCGCGCCGTCGTTTGATGGGGCGCCGGTGGCTCAGTTCGAAGTCGTGGACCACCAGCAGGTTGCGTTCAAGGTCGCGAAAGCCGGCGTGGAGGCGGCCGATGGTCACCGTGACCTGATCCAGGCCCTGGCCGTGACAATGCTCGACCAGGTCCCGGCGTGACTCCTCGTTGCGGGCCAAGACCAGGACCGCGCCCTCACCGGCGGCCTGGGCCAGTTCGGCCAGATCATGGCGGGCGTCACCCTTGAAGCGTTCCACGCCGACGCTGGCGCCGTCCTCGCTGCCGGGCTCCAGCAACCGGGCCAGGCGCAGTTCGCGCCGGGCGGGGTCGGTCTTGAGCCGCCGGCGCAGGGGGACGTCGGCCAGGACCATGACTGGGCCCGGCGGCAGGACCTGCCACAGGGGCTGGTTGGCGACCATGCCGGTTCCGGCGCTCAGGCGGACCTGACGCAGGCGGGCCACCGACTCCTGGCTGTCGGGATCGAAGCGGCGGATGGTGTCGATCTCGTCATCGAAGAACTCGATGCGCACCGGCAGGTCGGCGGCCAGGGGGAAGACGTCGATGATCCCGCCGCGCACACTGATGTCGCCGGGGTCCTCGCACAGGGCGCTGACCCGGTAACCGGCATCGACCATGCGGTCGCACAGGTCATGGATGTCCAGGCGCTGACCGCAGGCGACCTCGATCACCGCCGTGGTCAGGGACCGGCGGTCGGGCACCGGCTGGTCGCAGGCCTGGGGTGAGGCCACCAGGGGCACTCCGCGCAGGGCTGCCTGGAGGGCTGCCACCCGGCGCGAGAATCCGCGCACATCCAATTGCGACGTGGACTCGTCGTCATACTCGTCCATGGTCGGCAGGAGCATGGCCTCCAGGCCCAGCTCATCGAGGTCATCGACCAGGGATTCGGGATCATGGCCAACGATCAGGGGCGGCAGCCGACCGCCGGGAGCCCGGGCCATGGCTGCCGCCAGGAGGGCCGTCAGGCCACCATGCACCGCCCCCATGACCAGATCCTGGTCGTCAGCCAGGGCCTGAGCCAGGGCGGTGACCCGTGGATCATCGCCGTAGTCGCCAACCAGGTCACGCAGGGTCATGGCCGGCCCTCTCGATCATCGCCCCAAGGGGGCGACATGCGATACACATTCATAGATCCAAAGGCTGTTCGTATTCCTGACGTTCAGCGCCCAGGTGGCGCTGGCGGTAGACGCCACGGGCCAGTTCGTCGGCGCCGATGGTCAGCAGGCAGGCGGCTCCGGCCTCCTCGGCGGCGCGGATGACATGCTTGAAGCGGCGGGTGCTGTAGTCGACGATGACCGTGCGACCGGCTGCCCGGCGGCGGGCGGCCAGGGCCACGGCGGTGGCGAACTGGGCCTCCTCAAGGGGGTAGATGTAGTCATCGACCTGGGGGGCCAGCTGGGGCAGCAGGCCCAGCTCCTCCAGGAGGTCCAGGATGACCACGTCGCCGAAGCCGAAGCCGACCATCGGCTGGGCCTTGCCGCCGAGCATCGGCAGCAGGCCGTCGTAGCGGCCGCCGCCGGCGATGGCCCGCATCCCGCCCTGGGCGTCGAACAGTTCCCAGACCGTGCCGGTGTAGTAACTCAGGCCCCGGACCACGCCCAGGTCGATGTCGATCAGATGGGCGAAGCCGGCGGCCTCGGCCAGCTCCAGCAGGCGGGTGAGGTCGGCCACCCCG
>SLQH01000095.1 GCA_007131555.1 Planctomycetota bacterium
AGTTGACATCGGTGCCGGTGATCTCGTTGTCGTCCAGGGAACAGGCCGAAAATCCCAGCGGGGTGATATTCTTGCGCAGGGCGATGAGGGCGGCGTCGTAGGCCTCGTTGAGCAGGGCCCGTTCGCTGTCATCAAGGGTGGTAAAGGATTCCAGGTCGAAGTACAGACGATGGGCCGATTCCAGGGCCGGGGGAATGGCTATCCGGGTGGTCTCAGGGATGGTGCAGAGGATCCCGAAATGGCACAGGCCGTCCAAGACTCCGGCCGCCATGCGGCCATCGGAACGATAGACCGAGCACTCGGAGGTGGCTTCGAGCAATTCCGGCTGGGCGTTTTCCACCAGGATGCCGACAGTGCCGGGCAGGCGATACATGCTGGCATCGCTGCCCTGGTCACCGGCCACCAAAACCTTGGTCAGGTCGATCTCCAGATGTGTGCACAGCCATCCCAAGGCCCGGCCCTTGTCGGCACGACGGGGCAGGATGTGCAGGTCGCAGGCTCCGGTATAGATCACCGTGGCCTGGATGGCGCGGGCGGCGATCTCTTCGCGCAGGGCGGTGATGATGTCGTCGTCGGCATGAGGCAGCAGCCAACTGAGCTTGTAGGGGGTCTGGACCTCGTCGGGTAGACGCTCGGCGCCGGGGATGGTGGCCAGCAGGTCATTGATCGCTGCAGCGTCCCAGTCACGGGCGATATCACGGGTATAGTCGTCCAGGGTCTGCTTGTTGCGGAAGTCGACGATCTCGGTGCCCATGCCACCGATCAGGTAGTCGGGTGCCGGCAGTTCACCGGCGGCCACCAGGTCGGCCATGTTGAGGATGTTGCGCCAGCTGTTGAAGCATAGCAGGGGCGCTTGGACCAGCCCCATCCAGGCCTCACGGAACTGTTCAGTCGTGGTCGGATTGCCCAGCAGGGTGCCGTCAAGGTCGGAACAGAACAGACGAAAGGTCGTCATGCAGCACTCCTGATGTGGTCAACAGCCAGGACCAATGGCATTGCGCTCAGAGCCATCGGTTATTATATGTCGTGCTTTCCCAGTTTTTTCCGCGGTTCGTATTGATCGTCTCTTCAGCGGTCAATACAGAAGAGGCCACGTAAGGACCCTCCTCTGACGCATGGTCGATGCATGCCTGTATTCAGAGGCTCCTTGGCTCATCGCCCGGCACCCTGCCTCAGTCCAGCCAGTCTTCTTCGTCGTCCCATTCCAGGTCCGGGGTCTTGAAATTGCGACTGGTGCGCTGTTCGACCGAGCGGATCAACTGCTGGGCGATGCCGGTCCAGGTGAACATGGCCCGGGCGCGACGGGCACCGCGGGCGCGCATGCGGGCGGCCATCTTGGGCAGCTTGAAGATCTTGGCGATGGTGATGCCCAGGTCCTCAGTGTCGAAGGGGTCGGCGATGAGGGCATGACGACCGTAGATGATGGCTCGCCACAGGCCGCCGTGTGAGGTCACCACCGTTGGGGTGCCGCAGGCCATGGCTTCAATGGCGGTCATGCCGAAGGGCTCGTAACGGCTGCACAGCACGAAGACATCTGCGGCACGGTACCAATCGGGCAGTTCCTCATCGGGGATGAAGCCGCCGAAGGTGACCTGATCCTTGAGCTGCAACTGGTCGACCAGATCGTGCAGTTCCCTATAGAGGTGGCCATCGGGGCCATCGGTATCGGCTCCGCCGGCGGCCAGATGCAGATGGGCATCGGGAATCCGTTCAGCGACCAGGGCAAAGGACTTGATGAGCAGGTCGTAGCCCTTGTTTTCGGCCAGGCGGCCCAGGGCCAGCACGGTTGGTCCGGTCCAGCCCATGCGTTCGCGGATGACATGACGGCTGGCCATGCTGACCGGGAAGAAACGGGTGTCATCGTAGCCGGGCGGGATCATCCGGATCTTGCCCTTGCCGATGCCGTAGCTCTGGATCAGCTGATCGGTCTGGACCGGAGTGGTGGCGATCACCATGTCGCATTCACGATACAGGAGGTTCTCCTGGCGGATGCGTTCCTTGAAATTGTATTGCCCCTCGAACTCCTGCTCGCTGCCGGCGAAATCCTGACGCATCTGGTCGCACTTCCACTGGCCCAGGGAGTGGGGGGTGTGGACGTGGGGGATGCCAAGCTGCTTGGCCAACGCCTGACCGGCCACCCCGGCGTCCCAGTAATGACTATTGATGAAGGCGTATTCCAACTCGTGCTGACGCATGATGCGCAGGGCGTTCTCGTTCCACTCGGGCAGTTTTTTGACCAGATATTCCTTGGGGATGAAATCCTTGCCGCCGCAACCGGCTCGCAGCACCCGGACCCCATCGCTGACCTCGTCGTAGGCCGGCTGGTCCTCGAAACGGCGGGTCCAGATATCGACCTCATAACCGAGTTCGGCCAGCTTCTTGGACAACTCCAGGACATAGACCACCTGGCCGCCGGTATCAGCTGCGCCCAGCGGGGGGACGGCAGCCACATAGCCGTGGGTCGAGATCATGCAGATGCGCGGTTTGCCGCTATCACGGGAAGCCGCCAACAGGCTGGCAAGGTCGTGATCGGATGGGTTTTTCGTGGTTGTCATGTAGAAAAGGGTAACCAGAGTTCCGCTTGTGCCAAGGAACGATTCAGGTCATGAGGATTGCGCCTCGCCGTCTGCGACCCTCCAGCGTCAGGCCGGTCGGGCCGTGGTGCGGGTCACGGTGGTCGGGGCGGCGGTCAATATGCTGCTGGTGGCGATCAAGGCCCTGGCCGGGCTGTACGGCGGCAGTCAGGCCCTGCTGGCGGATGCCGTACACAGCCTCGGTGACCTGCTGGGTGATCTCCTGATCCTGCTGGGAGTGCGAGTCTGGGAGCGGCCCGCCGATGCCGGTCATCCTCATGGTCATCAGCGTCTGGAGATCGTCATCACCTTGTCGTTGGGGCTGATTCTGGCCGGCGGTGCGGTGGGCTTGTCGTGGCGGGCGCTGCTGGACCTCCAGGAGGTGGTGGTTGAGCCCCAGGCCCTGCCCTGGATTCTGGTCCCGGTGGTTGCGGTCGTGCTGGCTACCAAGGAGGTCTTGTTTCGCTGGACCATGGCCGTTGCCCGCCGTCATCGGGCCCCGGTATTGGTGGCCAATGCCTGGCATCATCGCAGTGATGCCTTGGGATCGCTGCCGGTGCTGTTGGCGGTGGCCCTGGCGGCCGGGGATGCCCGGTGGGCGATCGTCGATCCTCTGGCGGCGATGCTGGTGGCGCTGCTGCTGTTGCGGGTGGCCTGGCGCATCGCCCGCCCGGCCTTCGATCAGCTCATCGATGCCGGGGCGTCGCCCGAGGAGGTGGCCAGCATTCGCGAGATCGTGGTGGCCACCGCCGGCGTCCAGGAGGTGCACAAGATCCGTACCCGCCACCTGGGTGGAGCCCGCCTGGCGGTCGACCTGCATGTCCTGGTGGATGGCCATCTGACGGTTGCGGCCGGTCATGACATCGCCACCGAGGTCAAACGTCGCCTGGAGCGCTGGGGGCCGCAGATCAGTGACGTGGTGGTCCATGTCGAGCCGGATGATGGCCATCGAGACGGGGTTGCTGAGTTGAGAGGCGCTTGACCATAAGATAACGATCGTTATCTTATGGTCACGTGAGACGAACTGGTCAGGGAGGTAGCGGTATGATAGACGGCGTTGGCGATCTCCTGGCCATGTCGCCCCTGCCCTGGCTGGCAGAGTGCCTGGGCGACCAGGCGCGGGGCAGATTGGGGCCGGCACCGCTGTGGACCCTCAGCGGAGACGCTCAGGCAATAGCTCGCCAGGAGGCCGAGTTGTCAGGCCCCGAACTACATGCCCTCTTGCATGTCATGGGGAGCCTGGCCGCTCTTTTGGGACGATGTCATGGTCCGGCCCGCTATGCCCGGTGGACCGCCGCCATACCTGCCAGCCAACGGGTCGAGATGGATTGTCTGGCAGCATCAACCGGCATTGCCACTGAGGCCCTGGTGCGGGCCAATGTCCTGGTCGAAACCTGTTGTACGGCCCTGGTGCGGCTGCCAAACCCGACGGCAGCCTTGGAGGTCGTGCGGACGGTGGATTTCTTTCCGGCCGCCCGCATCGGCGGCACCACGGTAGTCAAGCGCTATCGCCGTGAGGGGGCCTTGTCCCTGCTCAGTGTATCGTGGCCCGGCTTCGTGGGCGTTGTCAGCGGTCTCAACGAGGCTGGCGTGACGGCCTGCATCCTGCTGCACCATGGGGGGCGTCGCTATCCGGACGGCATGCCCCTGGCTTCGCGTCTGCGTGATGTCCTGGAAACCGCCCAGGACCTGCCCGACGCGATTCGTCGTCTGGAGTCAGAACCGGTGTCCAGTGGCCATTACATGCTGCTGACCGACAGCCGTTCGGCGGCGGTCGTATGGCGGGATGGGGGGCGTCTGTGTCAGGCCCAGCCAGCTGATGGCCTGTTAGCCGTGGACAACAATCCCCGCTCGGCCGGCTATCCCGGCTCCTCGACAGGTCGTCGGGCCCGCCGCGCCTTGGCGGCGATACGGCACTGCGGTTGGGACGGATGTCGTCTGGCCCATCTCATCGCTCAGCGCCACAACAATGCCCAGGCCATGCTCATGCTGCCAGGCCAGGGCGAACTGCGCCTGGCCCTCGGCCGCTCCACCCGCCGGGCCGCCAGTGGGCGCTGGTGGCGATATCGCTTGTAGGAGCCTGTAAGCCTCAATCCGGCTGTCGGCTTGTGACTTGCGGCGGTAGGGTTGCTGTACAAGGCGACATAGACAGATTCAGGCTTTCACCCAGCAGGAAAACCGGTTCTGACTGCGTATGTCCGCTTGAATAGCAAGCCTATTATAGCCAATGGTGTTCAGCAACGGTGTCCCCAAGCGACCGATCTCGAGCGTACCATTCATCATGATATTGCGCCCCTTCGGGGCTGAAGCACAGTGGTCCAGGCGATCTTTGGGCAGTCATGGGGGGCTTTGTAGGAGCTACAGCACCCCTCTTCATCCTCAATCATCGCCCCAAGGGGGCGAGATGAGATAGCCCAGGGCAACGCCCTGGGTACGAAGGTGTCTTACCATCACCGCCCTGAAGGGGCGGAACCAAGGCATGCGGTAACGAGTCAGGCCCAGTTGCGGTTTTTGGCGTGCAGACTCCTGGTTGGCAGCGTCGAGAGGCACTTCGCTTCAGGTTCATACAAAGACCCCGACCGTCATCGGCCGGGGTCTTGTTGCAGGGCTGTGAGCGGACGAGTCCGCCGCTGATGATCAGTCCTCGTCGTCGTCGAAATCGAAGTCGAAATCATCATCGTCGTCATCGCCATCATCAATGGTCCACTGACCGTTGACCTGACGAACCGTGGCCGGCAGGGTGAAGGACTGGCCCAGAATGGTTCCGCTGATGCTCAGCTGCCGGGTATCTCCCTCGCCGCTGCTGGTCACCTTGATCGAGCGCAGCACTCCGTTGATGTCAAAGCCGTAGACATTGGCGGCGTCCTTGACGGCGGCGACCACCGGAGGCAGCTTCTTGAGAGCCTCGTCCAGGGGTAGGGCGACAAAGTCTTCGATCGACGTGATGCCAGCCTTGCCAGCACCCTCAACGATGGCGGTGATGGCCTTGCGGGCCTTGTCGGGGTCGTTGATGCCGCAGGTGCGGATATGGTTGGCAAAGGCCTGAATAGTGGCCTGGGCCTGCTGCATCGCTTGCTGATCTTCTCCGGCCATGGCCATCATCATGAAGCCACCCATCATCTGGATGCCCATTGCCATTTCATCGGGATTGACTTCAGCCAGTGCTTCCTTGACCATCGGCATGACCATGGTGTCGACTGCGCCGGGGTTGCCAAGGACGGTGTTGATCATGGCCTTGGCTTCAGTCGGCATCTCCTGCCCGGCCTCTGACCACTTGCTCTGCATCTCGGCGTATTCTTCGGCAGTGGTAGCAAACTTGACCAGGGCGGCAATGTCATTGTTGATGAGGGCCTGGACCGGAATGGTGACGGCCTGTTCAGGTTGGGTGGCACTGCTGGGCAGTTGCGAACTGCCGCCGCCACAGCTGACCAGACTGATGGTGAAGGCCATGAGGATGGCCATGGTGAACGTACGCATGTGATGCTCCTAGAGAGAGGAAAAGGGGAACGGGGAGGGTGTGAAGAGAACTGTGTAAGCGCGAATGATCTGTTATCGTCATCAAATGTCAAATGCCGTTCTGCCGCCACGGGCTGACGCTGGACCACGTGGACTGGGCTTGTGACCCTGCTCGCCAGTGGCATAGTGCCTTGGCCGCCGGGCTCGTGGACCGCTGTTCGTCACCTTGTCAGCAAAGGGATCATCATGCAGTCGCTGTTGTGGATCATGTCTCTGGTCATAGCGCCGATCATGGCGCTGGGTGCCGTTGAGGCCATCGTCCTGGAACCGGCCGGGTTGAGGGTTGAGGTGCCGGTTGACCGGCCCTTCAACGGTTTCTTCACCAGCATCGGCACCTCATTGGTGCTGAACTTTGAGCAGGGCGGTCTGCTGCCCGACAAGGACGATGGGCAACAGGAGCGTTGGCAGGCCAGTCTGTGGCTGCGCGTTCTGGGCGGTGACGATCTGGAATGGCGCGATGCTCAGCAAGCGACCTTCATGGCCGCCGGTCAGCACTTTGGCCCCGCGTGGTCGAGCATGATCGCCGATGAGGACGGGAACCTCCATGAGGGCGATCACTTTGCCTTGCAGGGGCGTGACGGTGAGGATCTGCGCCCACTTGATGCCCAGGCCGTGCGCCGTGCCCGGGCCGTCACGCCCAGTGGTCAGCGCTATGAGATCCGCAAGGTCTACGTCTTTGAGCAATACACCATCCTGATGCGGGTGCGCAGCATCAATAAGGATCCCAATGCCGCGTCGGCCCTGCTCGAGACCCTGGCCCTGATCTCGGTGGCGGTTGATGAGGACGACGAGGTCGAGGATTAGGGGTCTGTCAGGAATAACGACAGAGCATGACGTGGCATGTTTTCGGCCCCGGACTCGCCCGTCACCATAGCCCATCACAGACCCATCACGGAGCACCGGGCCTTGGCCCGCGTGCCTACGTGCGGTTCCATGCTTTCGACACATACCAGCCCGCTCGGCGGCAGGGCATCTGTGCCACGGATCGTAGATGCCGCGACTCGTGATAGTTGGCGGCGAGAAAAGAGCGCCAGCGGGGGACGGCGATGATGGCGACGCCCCAGCCTCTACCGGCCTCAAGGATCATAGCCCGCCAATGCACGCGGGCCAAGGCCCGGTGCTCCGTGTGGGGCGCTGGGCGTTGATAGCGCCCGTGGCAGTTCAGGCGTTTCGTGTGGCTTCTGCGCCATGATCGAAACGGTCAAGCTGGGCTATTCCTTGCAGGCTCCTGGCCGACTGCCAGTGTCCCCTGACCCTGGTGGTCGCTGACGGCTTGCGATCTTGCATTCGTTCTCCGGGTGGCGAGCGTTGTCGTTGTGACGGCACTCATCCGTTTTTTGCGTGGTGGTCCTGAGGAGGGTCCTGAACGGACCCTCCGGCCAGGAGTCGAGCTGCTGCTGGGTAGTGACCGCAGCTGTGATCTGCGGCTGCGTGGCCGGGGCGTGGCCAAGGTCCATGCGACCCTGCTGGTCGAGGATGGCCAGCTGCAGATCGAGGCCGACGAACGGGACATCACCGTCGGGGGGCGGCGCTGTCGCCAAGCATGTCTGCGGGTCGGGGACGAGGTCGGCCTGGGCACGGCCCGCTTCCTGGTCGAGCATGTCGCGGTGGATGATCGCCGTCAGACCGTGGTGCCCGAGCTCGACGGCCTGCCGGTGCTCTCTGATGCCGCCCTCTACCACGATCTGACCCGCTGCATGCTGGCCATCCAGGCCCTGATCGCCGGCGATGGTCCGGATCTGGTCGCGGCCAGTCTGGAGATGGTGTTTCTGGCCCTGCCGGTGACCCGCCTGGCCCTGTTCGTGGTCACCGCCGATGGCAGCGTGCTCCAGGGCTTCACCAAGATCGACGGTCCTCGTGGGCCGCAGCGCAGCCGCCTCAGCCATGGCCTGGCCCGCAACGTGCTGGCAGCCGGTCGCGCCATCCTCCTGTCCGAGGTCGGTGACGATGACATCGCCCGTCATGGTCCGACCCTGGCCGAGCAGGAGGTCTGTTCGGTGATCGGGGTGCCGGTGCGCCTTGATGACCACATCGCGGCGGTGGTCATCGGGGACAACCTCGACCGCCCTGGGGCCTTGAACCAGGACCACGTGCGGATGCTGGAGTTCATCGCCCTGGCCCTGGGCTATGTGTTCCAGCGTGATGATCTGCGTCGTCTGCGGCGGCGTCAGCGCGAGACCGAGCGCCAGTTCAGCGCCGCCCGCCTGATCCAGCAACGGATCTGTGCCGAGGCCCCCAGTACCGTCCAGGTCGAGGATCTGCGCTGGGCTGCGGCCTGCCGTCCGGCCCTGGAACTGGGCGGGGACTACCATGATGCCGTCCATGATGGCCAACAGCAGCGCTGGGTCATCGCCGATGTCTCGGGCAAGGGCACCCCGGCCGCCTTGGTGGTGAGCATGCTGCGGGCCTTCTGCAAGACCCTGCATCCGCACGGCTTGGCTGCGCATGAGTTCCTGCTTCAGTTGGATCGTCTGCTCAGCGGTGAACTGCCGGAGGGCATGTTCGTCACCGCCGCCGTGGCCGAGATCGACGATCATCACCTGCGCTGGTGTGCGGTCGGCCATCCGGCACCTCTGGTTCTGGGTGCAGATGGCGCGGTGGCCCTGGCCTCGGTGGTGCCCGGCACCCTGGGCCTCAGCGCCCGACCCCTTGATCCGCGCAGCCTCAGCACCCACGAGGTGGCTTTTGCCGCCGGCGATCGCTTGTGTCTGGTCACCGATGGCCTGGTCGAGGCCGCCGACAGCGACGGCCGCGAGTTTGATCTTGAAGGCGTGGCCCGGTGCCTGAAAGAGGTCACCGGTCGCGAGGAATCAGCCCAGGTGGCGGCGGTCATTGAGGCCGCCCTGGGTCACGCCAACGGCGATCAGGCCGATGACATGACCATCATCATCGCCCACCGGATCGTTGACAGTGATCGGCAGGAGTAAGGACATGGACGCATTCAGCTATCGTTGCCCCACCCGCATCATCTTTGGCGTCGGCCAGATCGTGGCCCTGTCGATCGAGGTGCCGGCCGCGGCCCGGATCCTGATGGTCCACGGCGGTGGTTCGATCATGCGCAACGGGGTCTACGACCAGGTGCAATCGGCCCTCAGCCGGCATCAGGTGGTCGAGTTCGACGGTATCCGGCCCAACCCCGAATATGAGGACTGCCGTGAGGCCCTGGAGGTGCTCAAGGAGTCCTCCTGCGACTTCATCCTGGCGGTCGGGGGCGGCTCGGTGCTGGACGCGGCCAAGTTCATCGCCGCCGCTGCCTGCTATGACGGCGAGGAACCCTGGGATCTGATCGAGGACCGTAATCTGGTCACCGAGGCCCTGCCGGTGGGCGCGGTGCTGACCCTGCCGGCGACCGGATCGGAGATGAATGGCAATACCGTCATCTCCCGCGCCGCCATCACCCAAAAGCGGGCCCTGTGCCACCCGGCCCTGTATCCGGTGTTCTCGATCCTCGACCCTGCCACCACCACCACCCTGTCGCCGCGTCAGAGTGCCAACGGCATCATCGATGCCTTCGTCCACGTCTGCGAGCAATACGTCACCTATCCCGCCGAGGCCCCGCTCCAGGATCGTCAGGCCGAGGCCATCCTCCTGACCCTGATCGAGGAGGGCCCCAAGGTCATGGCCGACCCTGAGAACCTGACGGCCCGGGCCAATGTCATGTGGGCGGCTACCAACGCCCTCAATGGGCTGATCGGGGTCGGGGTGCCCGGCGACTGGGCGAGCCATCAGATCGGTCACGAGCTGACCGCCCTCTACGGCATCGACCATGCCCAGAGCCTAGCCGTGGCCATGCCGGGGGTGTGGGAGGTCTGCCGCGAGGCCAAGCAGGCCAAGCTGGCCCAGTATGCTTGGCGGGTCTGGGGCCTGCACGGCCTGGGCAGCGAGGTCGCCGCCCGCCAGGCCGTCGCCCGCACCGAGGACTTCTTCCGCAGCCTGGGTGTTGGCACCACCCTGGCTGAATACGACATCCCTGTCGAGGCTGCCGACCTGGTCGCTCAACACCTGTCCCAGCGTGGCGTAGTCCTGGGAGAACATCAGTCCATTACCCCGGAGGTGGTGGCCGAGATCCTGCGCTTGAGGGCGTGACGGGCGTCTGCCCTGAAATCGTGGTCGGGCAGTTCAGAATGCCCGTAATGGCTCCTGGCCAGCCTGTTCTCCACAGAACTGGGCAGCTCCTGGAATGATCTGTCGTCTTCTGTGCGCCTGTGTCTGGAGGGTCTGCGATGTGCTGTCGTCTGATGTGTCTGCTGCTGGTCCTGGCCGTGGCCGGGGCCCAGGAGCCCCGTATCGGAAATCCCGATCTGGTCCAGGTCGAGGCCCAGACCCGTGAATACTATCCCCAGGCGGATCGTTGGGCCCAGGCCGGGGTGCGCGGCGGGATCACCGATCGGCCATTGCAGGCCACGGTGGCCCTGGGTGACGACATCCAGGCGGCGATCGATGGCGCCGCCCCCGGCACCATCGCCCTGGCCGCCGGTGAGCATGTCCTGGCTGCCCCGCTGCGCCTGCGCGATGGCATCGTGCTGCGCGGCGATGCGGCCGGTACGGTGCTGCGCTACGGGGCCGAGGCCCGGCAGGCGGCAGTGGTCATGGAGGGGGTCAATGGGGCCGGTCTGGAGCGTCTGACCCTGGTCTATGCCGACCCTGAGGGTCTGGCCACCGCGGCCCGCGCCAGCCAGCCCCTGCCGGTCAATGCTGATCCCAGCCCGGCCGCGGCTCCGCCGGCCCTGGATCTGCGTGATGCTGTTGATAGCTGGGTCAGCGATGTCCGTATCATCGACTCCTGGTCATCGCCGCTGACGGCCCGTGGCCTGCGACACTGCACCCTGCGGGCCGTGACCATCGATGGGGCCATCCAGCGCGGCCCCGGCCAGGGTCTGGTCGTCATCGCCGATGGCGAGGCCCTGCTGATCGCCGGTCTGCGGGTCGGCGGCATCCGCCATGTGGCCCTGTCTGAACCACTGCGTGACAGCGTCATGATCGGGTCGTCCCTGGGCGTGGCCATCCGTTTCGGCTCGGCCCAGGCGATCACCGGCAATCTGTTCGAGGACTGCCATTTCATCTTCCCGCCCGGCTATCCCTGGCGCCCCTTCGCCAAGGGGCCGGATGGTATCGGCCCCGGCAATCTGGTCATCAACTGCAGTGCCTACAGCCAGGGCACCGATGCCGTGGTGGCCGGCATCCTGATGGAGGATGGGCGGCCCTATGCCATCCAGCCGACCGTCGATCGGGGGTCGTTCAATCCTACGACCCTGGCCTATGTCCCGGCTCGGCTGGTCGCCCCCCTGCAGATCGAGACCCGTCGGGCCTCGCCCCGCAGTCAGGACGGCGAGGCCGTGACCATCGCCGCCCTGGCCGAAGCGCCAGCAGGTCTGCCGGTGGTCAGCCTGGCCGGCGGGGCCCTGCTGCACGAGTTCGTGGCCTCCGGGCCGCTGCCGGTGGCCGCCTTCGCCGCCCTCGACCCGGTGGCCATCAACCGCCAGCCGCCGGCCGCAGGAACCCGCCAGGACCTGGCCGGGACGACCGTGGTCTTCGCCCTGCTCGGCGAGGAGGCCAAACTCTATCCGGAGCCGCCGCCTGCGGCCCATGTCCAGATCACCCGTGGCAAGTTCGGGACCTGGTTGCAGCCCCCCAGGGGCGCGAGCCTGGATGTGCTCAAGGCGGCCGGTGGCTGGAACCAGGTCCTGGTCCTCAGTTGCGTGGTGCGCATCCACGCCCCGGTGACCCTGGTGCCGCAGTGGCGCGAGATCGGGACCCAGGTGCGGATCGCCATCGGTGATACCCTCATCACGGCCGGTGAACCCTGCCATCTGGAGGCCGGTTACCATCCCCTGACGGTGGTAGTGCGCAGCCATCGCCCGGCCCCCTTCATCCGTGACAGTCGTCTGGACCTCTCGTTTACCCGTCATGAGGACAGCGGTCGCGACCGCGTGCTGGTGGATGTCCCCCGACCGACCGGCGGCACCCTGTACCATGCCCCCCAGGCGGCCGATCCCCTGGGGCCGGAGCGGGCGGCCATCGCCGCCTGGTTCGCCTACTTCTCCGGCCTGCGCACCCGCCCCTTTGCCGATCTGCATCAAGGGGCGGCCGCCCTGGTCGCCGACCATCCCGATACCGTGGCCGCACGGGCCGCCCAACGGGTTCTCGACATCCTGGCCAGTGCTCCCTACGATGAGCGTAGTCCAGAACTGGAGGCCCAACAATGGGGCGCCCTGGCCGATCATTATTATCGCCAGGGCATGATGGAGTCGGTGTGGGCCATCAACCGCTCCGGGCTCGGTCAACGGCTCATCCGCTATTATCCTGAGGAGGTGCTGCCATGAGCATCCGCTGCATCACCGTGCTGCTGGTGGCCCTGGTGGCCTCTGCGGCTCCGGCCCTGGACCGGGCCCCGATCCACCTCGGCACCCCGTTGATGTACGGTTGGGTGCCCGACAACCACCCGGTGCTGCGCGGCCTGATCGTCCTCAACGGCTTTCCCATGGACAACCGCTGGAACGAGGTCTGTCGTCTATGGGGCTTCGGACTGGTACGCATCAACACCGATGGTTATCCCCGCGAGCCGGATGACAACGCCCGGGCCCTGGTCCATGCCATCCGCACCCTGGCCGAGCGCAGTGGCCATTCCGAACTGGTCCATGTCCCCTTCGTGCCCATCGGCTACTCGCGCTATGCCCCGTCGGCGGCCTTCTTCACCGCCCGTTTCCCCGGCCGGGTGCTGGGCCACATCAGCGGCAACAATGTCCGTGGGGCCGAGTTCTCGCCGCGCCGCGCCAGCGATGCGCTGGTGTGGGAGCAGACGCCCAGCCACTGGCTGGGCTGCGAGTGGGAGAATATCTTCTCTGGTGGCGACAAGCGGACCCTGGTCTACAACTGGCGACGGCCGCCGACGACCCTGCAGATGGCCGGCATGACCTGGCGGGTCTACCATGATCCGGGTGACTACAGCGACTTGGCCTTCACCTTCGTCGACCAGCTCATTGCCACCCGTATCCCGGCCGACTGGAATCCGCGCCATGGCCCGGCTGAACTGCTGCCGGTCGACCGCTCTCAAGGCTGGCTGGGCTCGCATGCCGGCTGGTCGGTGCCGGTCGAGGAGATCTTCGCCACCGACAACGAGAACGCCCACATCGCGCCCTATGCCGACTTCACCGCCGATCGCCATGATGCCTCGTGGCTGCTCAATGAGACCATGGCCTGGGTCTGGCGGGCCTACAACAGCCGCTATCCCCGGGTCCGGATCATCGCGCCCTCGCACGCTGCGGTGGTCATCCACGAAAGCGACAACATCCCCCCGGTGCTGCATGCTGAACACGGCTTGCGGGCCGGTACTGAAGGGACGGTGACCATCCGCTGCTGGACCGACGGCGTGGCCCGGGTCGAACTGTTCGCCAACACCCTGTCCCTGGGAGCCACCGAGACCTTCACCGGCGGCGACGCCCCGTTGGGCGGTACCCGTGATGCCGAGGCCACCCTGACGGTCCGCTGGCCAGAGCGCGGTCTCTACGCCCTCATGGTCCGCTATGTCACCGATGATGGCCAGGTCGGCTGGTCCAACCCGGCCCCGGTGGTCGTGTGGGGGGCGGATGAGGAGTTGTGAAGAGGGGAAGGCATGTCAAAATGCGTGCAGCAGTAAACCACCCGTAGGCCAGAACGAACGAGGTCATCATGAAGCAGGGCGATACGCACATCAAGCAAAGATGCTTGACCAGATTGTTCAAGACCGTTGTTGAGGATGCTGGCGAAAAAACGTATTTTCGCCAGTTCTTCAATGGCGAACCGATCCATGACTGGGTGGAATATCGAACGGATGCGGACGGCAACCAGATCGTGCCTGATCTGCTCAAGGAACTGGACATTGAAGACCTTGATGCCAATGTGGTGCCGTTTCGCGATGAGAAGCCGCCGTTTTGATGGGCGATGTCAAGATGGAATTGCGCTAAGAGTTCACTGATTTTTAGGATTTCATGCCCTTGTGTGGGGCCGTGGCTACATCGCTCCCGTGTTTGCGTGTCTTCAATGGAAAGAACGTTCCATTCTTCTTTACCACAGAGGACACAGAGAGCACAGAGGGATGACATGGCGCCTGACAATCCCCTTTCTCTGTGGTAAAAATCAAACCGCTGAGTGACAATTCAGGCCATAAGGAACTGGATTATGGCCTGACAAGAGCATTCTTCTCTCCCTTTGCGCCTTTGCACCTTTGCTTTTTTACATCGACCAGGAGTGCCGTTCGTCGATCATACTCCGTCGTCATTGTCGCAAGAACCTGGTCAGATGGCATGGGAGCACATTGAACCTGTATTTCGTTGGTGACTGCTTATCCGTGGACGGAGGTCTCCCTTAGACATAATAAAAATCAAAGGCGCAAAGACGCAAAGAGCCAGAAGGGCCCGAGCAGTTACGAACAGGAAAGTGATCCTTTTTTTTACCACGAAGGACACGAAGATCACGAAGTGCTTGCAAAAGGCCCAATGTTTTATGTAATCCGCGTACTTTTCGAGTTCCCGATGCCCGCTCCCCCACTCGCCCCTGATGACCTCCTGACCCGCCTCCAGGCCTGTGGCAGCCTGTTGGCCGAACTGCCGGCCAGTGCGCTGACTCAGTTGGCTCCGGCGGTCACCACCCATCGCTATCCGGCCGGGGCCCTGCTGTTCTGTCAGGACGAGCGGGCCGAGGGCTTCTTCGTCATCGAACAGGGGACGGTGACCGTGGCCCGTCTGGCCGCCGATGGTCGCGAACGGGTCCTGCATCGGTTCGGGCCCGGTGAGCTGGTCGGTGAGGTGCCGGTATTCCAGGGTGGGGCCTACCCCGCCACCGCCACGGCGGTCGATCAGGTCCAGGCCCTGCGGATCGGCCGGGACCGTTTCGTGACCATCGGCTCATCGCATCCTGACATCCTCTTCGATCTGCTGGCGGTCCTGGCCCAGCGTCTGCGCCACTTCGTGCGGACCATCGACGCCCTGGCCTTCAGCGATGTCCAGGCCCGTCTGGCCCGGGTCCTGCTGGATGATCAGCGTGGCGGTGTGGTCCAGCTTCAGGGCACCAAAGCCCAGCTCGCCGCCCGCATCGGCACCGTCCCTGAGACCCTGAGCCGGACCCTGCGCAAGCTTGAGGCTGCCGGCTGCCTGCACGTCGACCGCCGCCGTATCCAGCTCCTGGATGCCGAGCGCCTGGAGGAGATCGCGGCTGGTGGATGAGGGCCATGAAGTCGGTTGCGTAAGCCGTGAGATTCTGTGAGCATCCGATCTCTTGGGAAAACCGAAATAACTCTGATTGTCCGATTGTGTCGTATGAGCAATGGAACTGCACTAAGAGCTTGCGGGTTTCTCGGAATTGAACGCTGTTCCGTGGGTCCGTGACTACATGGCTCGGTGTCTTTAGTGGTCAATGCCTGAGAGAGCACAGAGAGATGACATGGCGCCTGACAATCACCCTTCTCTGTGTGCTCTGTGCTCTCTGTGGTGAAAATCAGACTGCTGGCTCATAGAATTGCGCTCGGGACCCTCCTCTTGAGGTTGTACTCGGTCCTTTTGCATCATCCCTGATGTGGTCAGCACACAGAAAACCCAGGGATAGACGCAAATGCGCTCGTTAACCTTCGTTCGCTCATGGTCAATGAGTTCAAGCGCTTCTGAGTGCAGTTCCATTGTCCGGATTCATGGAAGTCTATTAAGCGGGTCTTATTGTTGATCCTCTGAAGACTCCTTGTCGTTCTGGGATTCCTGTTCTTTCTCTAGGACCAGCTGTCCGTGGGCGAATGTTCCTGATGATTGCACCGTGCCGTCTTCATTGTAGAGCGCATAAGCACCATGGAGGACGCCATTGTCATACCGATATTCAGCCCACTTGGTGCCGTCTTCCCGGTACCATTGCTCCAGGCCGTGGCGTTGATTGTGTTCATTGAAACTCAGAGACCGCATCTTTTGACCATTGTGATACATCTGTCGCAGGTGTTGATCAATGATCCCATTCTGGATGCTCAGGGTTATGGTATAGTTGTCCATTTTGCGTTCGAAAACACCCGTATAGGGCTCAGCAACGCCGAGGGGGTGAATGACTCCGTTGATGTATTCAAGGTCA
>SLQH01000349.1 GCA_007131555.1 Planctomycetota bacterium
GGTCTTTGCCGATCTGACGATCAGGCGGCGTGATCCTCTGCTCCAGATTGACCGCGCCGCCCTGGGGCGCATCCGTTCCGATCTCAGCTTGTTTGTCGACTACTCGGCAGAAGACATCAGCGCCATCATTGAGGAGGAACTGCAGCGCTCACCGGGAGTGGCAGTACGACCGGGTCCGGAGATCATGGAAGGACAGATTGAGGTCCTGGCCATGCCGCGTGCAGTGCTGAGTCGGCATGTGGGCGATATCGGCCTGGGGGAGGACGTCCCTGAGGATGATGAGGACCCCGATGGCGGAGCGCTTGCCGGATGGGACGTGGCAGAGGTCGAGGATCACCGTCTCCAGCGTCTGGCCGTATCCGGGCTGCTTGGTGAAGACCTGCGTGATGTCCTGGAGCGGGAATTTGGTCTGCGGCGTGGCCAGGCGGTGAAATTATTGAGCGATGGCGAATGGGGCCATCTGATGGAGGCCATGGCCCAGCGCTTCTCGGTTCCAGCCCGTCTGGTCGAGGAGGTGCTGATATCCTTCACGTCACGCATCGGGCTGGTCTCGGCATCCGCTGATGAGGCCGCAGATCAGGACGAGATCAGTGCGTCATGGCAATGGCGTCTGCTCCAGGAGGACGATCATCGTCGGGGCCTCGATCAGTTGGCCCGTTTCCTGGGCCATGATCCCGGACAGGTCGGCCAGGCCTGGGCCGAGGCGCATCATGTCGTACGCCAGTCGTATCATGACCGGGACTGGCTCTTCCTGCCGGCCATGCGCATAGATGCGATCTCCGAGATGGTCCCGGAAGGGCTGCCGTTGACGCGTTTGCGACTGGCCGAGCCGCTTCAGGTCCGCTCGCGCATCTACTATCTCCAGGATGACGAGGAGGCTGATGGCCAGGGTTTTGCCCACCGTGTCTATCGCCGCCTAGCCAATGGCCTGGGGCTTGATGCCGAACATGTGTCTGGTGTCATCCGCTTCCACGCCCGTCATGAATCTGTCGGTGTGGTGTCAAGGCGCTATCGCAGTCGTCATCTGCTGCTTGATGCCGGGGCCATTGATCGCCTGTGCCGTAATCTCAGCGACCATCTCAATGCCATGGGCCTGGCCTTCTCGGTGTTGGATATGGAAGAACGGGTGGCCGCCTTGCGTCGGGTGGTTGACCGCAACTGGCGCGGTCAGACGCGTCACGATCCGGTGGCCATAGTCCACGATGTGCCCCATGCCCTGGCGGTATTGCTGTCGGGGAGTGGAAGAGTGGTCGATACCGGAGGTCTTGGGGTCGATGATGTGGTACTCAGTGAAGCAATGCATCCTGGGCTGCGGGTCGTCAGTCGCACCATACGGCACTATCCCCATGCCCATGAGGCCTGCCATGTCGTGGGCTGGTTGGGGCGCCTGTCGGCAGTGCACGACCGTGAATCGTCCCTGACCTTGGGTCTTGACCCCCAGGGCTGGATCGGTCGTCGTGGCTTGGAGCGGCAGTACGACTCCTATCTCCAGGGGGTATTCGGGACGGCTCGGCAGATCAGGACACCTCATGGAAAACGCGCGGTGGGCCAGGCCCGTCCGCCACGTGCTGGCGCCGATCTCCATACCACCATTGATCTTGAGCTGCAATTGGCCGCCTATGACGCGCTGATGAATTGGTGGCCCCTGGCCGAAGAGATCGGAGCCTTCTCCTACTACAACCCTGGCCAACGGCGCCAGGCAGAGGCCGCCCAGGTCTTTGCTGCAGAACAAGGCGGCTCGGCAGGTCTGGTGCTGGTCGATGTCCGTGACGGGGCGATTCTGGCCATGACTTCAACGCCCGGTTATGACGTCAATACGGTTCATCGTGATTTCGCTCAATTGCAGGATGTCGCCCTGCATCCGGGGCGGCCCCTGCACGACTTTTCGGCAGAAGCCTGGGAATCGCCGGGTTCCATCATCAAGCCCCTGGTCGGACTGGCCGCCATGCTGGAAGGTGTGTATCAACCGGGTGAGCGCATCACTACTCCTGGCTACATGGCCATCCATGCCGGACAACGCATCTTGCGCGATGCCGGATCCCTTGCTGACGGTGCCAGTCTGGAGATGCGCGAAGCCTTGAGCCGGTCCAGCAACACCTTTTTTGCGACCCTGGCCAGGCGCATGAGTGCCGAGCGTTTGGCCTATTGGTACGACCGCATCGGCATTGGCCGGGTCAATGCGCGAGATGTGGGCTGGCAGATACCCGGTCGTCTGCCCACGCCCGATAGTGAGCCGCATTGGTATCCGGCTGATACCTGGTTTATCGCCATCGGGCAGAGACTGTCGTCATCGCCGCTGGAGATGGTCACCATTCCGGCCCTGATCGCCAATGGCGGAACCGTTGTGCAGCCCTATCTTTGGCATGATCTGCCGGTACGCGACCTGGATCATATAGACATCCCCGCCGAGTATCTGGCTGAAGTGCGGGCTGGCATGGAGGGGGTGACGGGGCCCCAGGGCACGGCTCGTTGGTTGCAGCTGTCTGGCCCGGCGGCCGGTATCCAGGTGGCGGCCAAGACCGGAACCAGCCAGTGGGGCAGTGCCCGCATGCGCCGCGAAGGACGGGCTCCCAGCCATGCCTGGCTGATCGGCTACGCTCCGGCCGATGATCCCGAGGTGGCCTTCGCCATCTTCATCCGCTGTGGTTTCTCCGGTGGCCGGGCCTGCTCTGGCGTGGCCAAGCGCCTGTTGGAGATCTACTTCTCCCGCCGTCATGAACAGCGCCAGGAGCAGGGCTTCCAGCTTGATCTGGAATGAGCCTGCCATCGCAATGGGTTGCACCAGGGAACGTCGAACAACTCGGCCCCTATGGGTCTGAGTCGTTTGCCAAAGCCCACGAAGAAAGCGGATCATCACGCGCCAGGGCCTCTCTCTGGGCTCTCTGTAACCTCTGTGGTGCAGACAAGGCTGTTCAGTGGCGTTGGCGCTCAGGTCGTGATGCCGGCTCCTGCCAGCAGGCCTTCGATGAGACCCTGGAGGGCGTCCAGGCCGTAGCGTTGGCGGCCGATGGCGTAGTTGTGTTCGCCCAGGGCCTGACGTCGGGCGGGGTCGGCGAGAATGGCGCAGAGGGCGTCGGCGGCGGCGGTGATGCGCTCTGGCGCCACCTGGACCAGGCCGGCCTGGTCCCGGTCGCTGATCTCGTTGCCCAGGCTGACGACATCGAAGCCGGCTTGGGCCAGATCGCTGGTCCAGACCGGGTATTCGAAGATCAGCACCGGCAGGCGGGCGAAGACGGCCTCGATGAACTGGTTGCCCCAGCCCTCCCAGATGCTGGGGTAGGTGACGCAGTCGGCGTGGACGTAGCTGTCCCACAACGAGAAGACCGTGTCGCCGTTGGCCAGACGTCCGCGGGAGTGCTGGACCCGGTCGCCGACATGGCGCAGGTCCACGCCCAGGGCCGTGGCCTTGGCCTGGAGCGCCCCCCAGTAGTCGCCGGAGATGCCGATGGTCTCGACGATGCCGGCGCACAGCAGGACGATCTTGGATGAGGCGGCCTTGAAGACCCCGCCGGAGGCGGTGCGGACCCCGTCCAGGGACCGCCGCCGAGCCGGCTCTTCGATCGCCGCCACGGTGTCGATCGCCAGTTCGATGCCCTTGCGATCAAGGATGCGGGTGGCCTGGAGGAACACCAGGTCGTCATCGGCGATGCCGAAGGCGGCCCGCAGACCGGCGTTGACCTCGTCCTGCTGCCAGGGTTCCTGGTCGAAGTCGAAGACGTTGGGGACCACCGTGCCGGCGATGTTCTTGCGCCGCCGCAGTTCGGCCTGGGCGATGCGGTTGATGAAGACGTGCTGGACCCGTGGCAGCTTGGTGGGGAAATAGCGGTCATAGATCGAGGCCACGGTGTGACAGGTGGCATTGACCTCGCCGGAGTCCTCGTAGTAGAAGTCGTGGGAGTGGATGATGGCCGGCAGGCCGCTGCGGCGGATCACCCGATGGAAGGCGATGGCCGCAGCCGGCTGGTAGCCGCCGGAGCAGAGGTTGTTGGGCACCAGCAGGTCGATGTGCTCGTCCTCGATGAAGCGCAGCAGGCGCTCCTCCAGGATATCGGCATGGGCGTAGATGAGCTCCTCCAGGGCCTCTTCGCTGCCGACCTCGGCGGCCTCAAAGGCCACCGTGCCGTTACGCAGGATCTTCCAGGTGGTGGGATGATGGGCGTACATCTCCGGGATCACATGATTGCCCGGCACGTCATCATTGCCGGAACAGTACCAGACCCGGTGGCCGAGGCGTTCGGTGAGCACCCGGCGCCACTTGTCGACCTCAAGGGAGACCCCATCGGTACGTCCGAGACGGTTCTGGAAAAAGCTGATGTTGGCCATGGTTGATCCTGGGGAGATACGAAGACGGGCGGCCGTGCTAGTGGTCTGCGCCAAGCAGAGTGCAACATATCCGACGCCCCGGAATGCCGGATTCAAGGCGGGATGACGAAGGTGTGGCAGCGTCACATCGAGGAAATCCCAACGCAGAAGACGGCGTTCCGCGGCAAGGATA
>SLQH01000274.1 GCA_007131555.1 Planctomycetota bacterium
ATGCTCAGACAAACGGCATTCACCTTCTGGGTGAAAGGCCCGATCTGTCTATCTCGTCTTGTACAGCACACCTACAGGCTCCTAGATGCTGCCGTCCTAGGACCCTGTAAGGGATAGCGACCGAAATGGCCCAGCCAGGCGACGTGCCTATCGATCCCCTACAGACCTCCAGGATCGCCACATTATTACCCGGAGTACCGGGCCTTGGCCCGTGTACATTGGAGGGCGGAGATTCTTGAGACGGACATAGGCCAGGGCGGCGGCACCATGTAGCAATATGCTTGCATTGATCATCGCCGTGAAGGATCACGAGTCGCGGGATCCACAGGCCGTATGACATTCATCATGGCGACGTCCTGGTTGGTATTCGACGAAAGTATGGCAGCCGCGCGTTGGCACGCGGGCCAAGGCCCGGTGCTCCGTGGTGGTTCTGTGATGGCCAAGGCTTATTGGCGAGTCCGGGGCTGAAAAGGCCAAGCCAAGCGACGTGTCAGTCTATTCCTTACAGACTCCTAGAGCCTCTCCAACTCCAGTTGCTTGGGCGACCATGCGAAACGGTAGCCGACATGATCAATCTCAAAGCCGCATTCAGGCACGTTGTTGTGATGTTCAATGTGCAGGTGATCAACTCGTGGGACATCGCCCTGGGCGGGCAAAGGCAGCAACAGGGTGGCATATTGGACCGTGGAGGTGGCGGGCCGATCTGTGAAGACCACTCGGGTCGAGGCCTGGCGATGATCGTGCATCAATGACAACTGGGCCGGATGGGTGGTGCAGGCCGGGCCGGCATTGGCCTGGATCAGGATCCGTGTCTGGCCATCATCGCTGATGACGCCATTGCCATTTTTGACGGGAACCAGTCGTTCACTAGCTACATGGTAGTTGATCTGGACGGTATCACCCTTGGTCAGGCCCTCCAGCTGATCGAAGACCAGGACCATGCGCTGATCGATGATGGCCAGCAGGCGACGATGGATCACCGGAACATAACAATGGTGTTCGGCCTCAACGGCGAGGAAGGCCGGATTTTCCTCGACGCGCAGAATGCGCCCCTTGCCCTGATCGCCGAATGAGAACGAACCGGTGTAGGGAAAGTGGTCGCGCTCGTTGATGGTCAGGGTGTTGTGCCAGGCCGCCGACTTGAAGCGGCGTCGTTCTTCGCTGTCGGTGGAAGTCGGCCGACCAGGATCGACCACCAGGGGTCGGCCGAGGGCGGTCAGGTCGAAGGACATCGGGTCGATATGGGCGTGGCCGTTGTAGACCGGGCTGCGGCATGCGAAGAACACCGACAGGTCCTGACGTCGCCAACCGGTGCGCAGCGATACCTGCTTGAGGTCGCATTGCCAGTCGATCAAGGGGGGGTGTTCGTGGGCTTGGACACCCTGCTGGATGATGGCCAGTACGGCATCGATGTCATCAATATGGTGCAGACAACGCAGGGTGAGGAAGCGCATCAGCGGCTGACCGACGAAGTCGGCGATCATGCGCAGAGGTAGGTCACGGTGGAGGACCAGATATCCGTACAGGGCCGTCACTGCCGGGTTGATGCGGTCGGCATCGCTGTCGCCCCAGGGTACCGCAGTGCCCGAGGGCCGCATGCAATGTAGACTGTGGGTCAGCATGCGATTGATGTGGTCCCGGTACTCGTCGCTGAACAGCACCCCATGGCGGCGTCCGATGAGCACTGCCAGCAGTGACCAGTAGGTATAGCTGTTGTGATGTTGGGGACAGCCCTCGATCTGACCACCTTCCTGGGTGATCTGGACCTGCGAACAGCGTTCGATCTCCTCCTGGGCCTGGCGTTGCCAGGTGGCCGCTGCCGCCAGTTCGGGTACGTGGCAGCTGGTGGCCAGCAGGCCCAGCATCTCGATCATGTAGTGGCTGTTGTCGGCGGCTGGTCGTAGCCGGGGTGAGACCTCGGCCAGGACTTCGCCGTGCTCCTGCATGCTGCGCAGGTAGGCGGCCAGGATTTCGGGGGTCATGCTGTTGCTGTACAGCAGGAAGTCGATGATGAAGGGCCAGGTCTCGGACATCCGCAGGCCGACCTCAAGGATGCGCCAGGGACCGGGCTTGGTGAAGGCCTCGGTGTCGTCCAGGGCGGGGCGAGGACAGGTATTGATCCAGTCCATCATCTCGTTGAGGAGGGCCTGGGCGTACTGTTCTTCCTCGCTCAAGGCGTAGGCCAGGGCCAGGGTCCGCCAGTGGGTCATGCGGTTGAGGTGACAGAGGAACTCGGGATCCTTGACCGGATTGTCGAGCCAGCGAGGGGGCGAGCCGAGGTCATGGGCCTTCATGCCGCCGCCGGGCAGGACATGGTGACCGGCCATGGCCTTCTGGGCCAGCTCCAGCTTGCGATCAACGAAATCAGGAAAGCGTTGCTGGATGAAGTGGATCTTGTCGAGGTGACGGTTGAAGATCGGGCGCATCCGGTGCTGGACGGCATCCAACAGGGCGTCACCGGACAGGGTCTTGGTCAGGTCGGGAGGGGTCATGAGCGGTCCTTGCGGCGTATGGTCCAGAACGGAGCGGTGATGCTCAGCGTTTGAAGGGCGGGTTATCACATGCCCAGCCCCGATGTAAAGGAGCGCCCGAGATCGTCGGGCGAGGTCTGCATCACGGCGGGCATCAAGTCATCGACGAGGCTGCGACACAGCTTCGGGCCAGCCTGCAGGGCCCGGCGGCGCAGGGTCGCCTGGCGGCGATGCAGGGCCGTGATCAGACCGTGGCGGTCGCGGGTGTCGGCCAGGCGGGCGGCCTGTTGGGCAAGCAGGTCAAGGTCGTGCTCCAGGCCCAGATCGTGGCCGATGGTGCCCAGGGTCGGCAGGGTCTGGGTCACGATCGGCATCCAGGCCCACAGGGTCAACTGTCCGGCCAAGGTCTTGATGCGACGTCGCCAACGATGGAAGTCTGAGCCCCAAGCCTGGGTGCTGGCGGCGGTCATGGCCTGGACCACCGCAGCAACGCTCTGGCCCAGAGCGATGGTGAGCCTCAGCGGCTGCTGACCGCCGGTCCAGCTGCCGATGCTGGAGGGCAGCCGGCCAAGGGCCCAGCGGGCGGCCGTGAGGGGAGCGTTGTCGGTGGCCATCGTAGCAGCGCTGGCGGCGGCCAGTTGGGCCAGGGGTGCATCCCAGGGCCTCATGTCGGGGCAGCGGCGCAGGGCGGCGATCAGATCGCTGAGGACCCGCAGATCACGGGCACCAGACAGGCTGTGATGGATGGTCCGGGCCCGCGCGGCGCTGTCGTCGGCCCCATTGACGTCGGCGGCCTGGGCCAGGGCGATCACTGCCCGGACCTGCTTGAGACCTCGGCGCATCTGGTGCACGGCATCATCTGGAGCCAGGGCTGCGGTCTGGCTCAGGGTCGTGACGATCTGATGGCCGGTGATGCGCCGCAGGGCGGCCAGTGGATGCTCCATCCCGGGAACCCAGGCCATTGCAGCAATCGGGTCAGGGTTGACGGCATCGGGCATGCGCAGCGTGTAGCGTCTATGCCCACAGGGTGAAGCGGCAAGGGGCGGAGTCCTGGCAGTCTGTAAGGGATAGCGACCGAGCATGGTGCAGGGCATTGCTTGAGACGCCTGCGCTGCTAACGCCCCGGCTCATGTCCATTTCAATGGCGTCTGCCCACCAATGCACACGGGCACGCCAGGCGACAAGTCAGTCTATCCCTTAACCGGCTCCTATGACCGGGCTACCAGATCGGTCTGCCGATGGCGCTGGAACCAGCCATAGAGGGCATCACCGGGACATTCGGTATTGGTGAAGTCCCGGTGCGCGAATAGTTGTCGGCTCCCCAGTTGATAACGGGCGCTCAGGTCGGGAATCAGCGCACTGAGGGTGTTCATCTGGCGGGGATTGGGCAGACGGTGGCCAAAGGCCCCGATGACAGCGATGCCGATGTTGTGGCGGTTGTTGTCGCCCCCGGCATGGGCGCCCTGGATGGTCAGGGGCCGGCCCTCGTAGACCCGACCGTCACGGCCGATCAGGTAGTGATAGCCGATATCGGCCCAGCCGGCCCGGTCGCGATGGAGATGGGCGATGAAGCGTACCACTTCGGTATCGCTGCCCTGCATGATGCCGGCGATCTCATCGGTATGATGGATGGTCAAGCGGTTGATCGTCCCCATGGGATCGTGGTTGCCCTTGGGCGGTAGGGCGCCCCAGGATTGACGGTTGACCAGCTGATAGGCGGTGGCTGCCACCGCGGTGGTCACCGCCACCGGCCGGGCCAGGGGATCGGGGCCGAGACTGTGGACACCAGGCAGGAACAGGGTCTGCCCTGGCTGCACCCGGGTGTCGCGCAGGCGGTTGGCACTGATGATCTCGCGCAGGGACAGCCCACTGCGGCGGGAGATGTCGGACAGGGTCTCGCCCGGCGCGACCCGATGATAGATGCCGCGGGCATGGCCGCTGGGGCCACGGGAGCAGGCTCCCAGCAGCACTGCACCACAGCCCAGCAGGAAGGCAC
>SLQH01000147.1 GCA_007131555.1 Planctomycetota bacterium
CATCTACATCCTCCTGGTGATCCAGACCGGCAGCTTCGCCCTGCCCCTGGTGGTGATGAGCGCCATCCCCCTGACCGCCATCGGCATCATCCCCGGCTTCTGGCTGCTCAACCGTCTCGCCGGCGGCAGCATCGGCGGCCACGCCGATCCGATCTTCTTCACCGCCACGGCCATGATCGGCATGATCGCCCTGGGCGGCATCGTGGTCCGCAACGCCATCGTGTTGATCGAGTTCATCCAGGACGGCCAGGACCAGGGCCTGGATCGCCGCGAGGCCATCCTCGCCTCAGGCGCGGTCCGCATGCGCCCGATCCTGTTGACCGCCGCCACCACCGCCCTCGGCGCCTGGCCCATCACCCTCGACCCGATCTTCTCCGGCCTCGCCTGGGCCCTGATCTTCGGCCTGCTGGCCTCAACCGCCTTCACCCTGGTCGTCGTCCCAACCATCTGTGCCATGCTGGGGATTGCCGGCAAGGGTGGACAGGAGGCGGAGGAGGAGACGTGACCGTCAGCTGGGCTAATACCATTGCACCATGACCTCAGGTTTCGCTGCCTGCCCTGATCAGCTCAAAAACTGATGATCACATTCAGCGACAGGACTGAGTTGTCCACCGGGGCGCTGTCATCAATGGTCAGGATATGGAGGTATCCCTCCCAGAGGACTTGGCACAACAGCCAATCAGCGGGGTGGACCGACACGCCCAGCCCGTATCCCGTCTGCAACTGCATCAAATGGCCGCTGCCCACCCAGTGCCCGATCCTGACCGAGGCCAAAAACTCAAGCCATGGCAACTCTGGAAAGCAGCATCCGATGCCGGTCAGGACATCATATCCAATACCGAATGATGAACGCTCCTGCTCTTCGTACACAGAGCGCCAGTACCAGTTCGATACCCGCTCCTGGTCTTTCTGCCAATACCGTTGCCGACCCCAGGCAATCCCCACTCCACCACCGCCCAGCACCCGTATCTGATCAGGGGCGGCAGCGCGGCGGGGCAGCAGTTCCGTATCGCCAACCCAGGCCATGACCTTGTGCGTCTGCACCAGGCTGCCCATCGGATCACCAATCGCCAACTGGCGACCGTCCTCATAGTAGGCGTAGGGTTCAATGGACAGATACGAGGCCGGCATCCAGCGGGCAGTGGCGGAGCGCTCTTCGACGACATAACGGATGCCGGTATGTTTGAGGATATCGGAATAGGCGAAATGATGGCCATCTATGAGATTGTCCCTGAACGGTTTATTGCCGATGGCAATGCTGCGCAACGCATAGCGGGAATTGCTTTCGTCAGGGCTGTCACCAAGAACCGACCGGAAGGGATTGCTGCTGTCTGATTCCACCCGGTATGAATGCCGGGTCCAGAACGAACCGAGGTCCATCGAGGCAACCGCCCGACTGCGTCGCGGCCGCCAGCCATTGACATCAGCATGCACGGGCAGATTGGCCCTGCCCTCATAGGCTGAGAGGGCGTACTCAAATTGAAAGCGGCCCGGAACCGTCTCAGCAGCAGTGGCCATGGCAACACTCACGCTCAGCAGGCACCAGACCATGGCAGAACCATGGCGTTGAGCATGTGCGATGAGAGATGACACGACAAGCGCCACCCGGATACTCCTTGTCAGCACAATGATTCGTCCAACCAAAGCGGCTGCTCAGGTCTGAAGAGGGAGTCTGTCAGGGAGCGGTGGGCGAACAAGGGCCCAGCCCAGCGCAATGCCGGTCGCAGCATTGCCACCCCATGCCTCAGGCGGTACTCCCCGCCGATGGCTCACACAAGACCGCCCCCTCAGGACCGGGTTCAGCAATGATGCTGGTGGCCAGGGTGCTGCTATCAAGGATGGCGTAGCGGCCTTGACCGGGATAGTTTCGGTCGGCGGCGTGCAGAGCCAAGGACAGCATGTGGCAGCGGGTGCCATCTTCGCGGCTGGTCCCGGCATAGTGCAGATGGCCGAAGAAGGCGCTGTGAAAACGGCCCCGCAGATGCCGATCATAGATATCCGGAGCCCGGCTCTGGACGTACTTGCCCAGATCGCGCCCCGGCTGCCGGATCAAGATCCAATCGCGCATGGCCGGGGTGTCCCATGGCACGTGGGTGAGCAGGATCAAGGGTTTCTCTGTGCTGGCGACGTGTTGTTCAAGCCAGGACCCGGTATCAGCCGGCAATCCGCTATTGTGGCTGTCGAGCATTACCAGACCAAGGCCGTCGCAATCGATCAGACGGTTGCCCAGTTCCAGGCCATGGTCGTGCCACAGGTTTCGGGAGTCGGCCTCGCCACCCTCCAAGTCGTGGTTGCCGGGAGTCATCAGCCAGGGAATACCAAGGCTGTCCAGGCAGCGTCGGGCAAAGGCCACGTTGGCCGGTGAATGCCAATCGACCACATCGCCGACACAGACCATGAGGTCTGGCTGCTGATGCTGCAGACTCCGAACCAGGATCTCCCAGGCCGCAGCCGTATCGACAAAATGCCGCCGCTGGTGGCGGCGGTCATGGTCCGGTTCATCTGGTGCGACCAGATGCAGATCACCTAGCACAGCAATACGCATACAACATCCTCAGCATCTCTTGCATTGATCATGTCGACATCTTCTCATACACTCGTGCGCACAATATGGATGTCCACGTTTTGGGGGCAGGTTCAACAGCAGGATGTCCTGTTTTTCGTAACTCACAACCACGTTTGTGAACTAGCATCTGGATGCTGTCAGAGACACTGTTGATATGTTGACCTTCAACCCCTCCCACATTCCTGTCTCTGCCCCTGGCAGCCTGCTCACCATTGGCGCCACCGTGCAACCCCAGCATCGCTACACCCCACCAGGGGTCGCCCATCCTGAAGTTCCAGGCCTGTTCATCCGCCATATCAGCGGTCAGGCGGCAGCACACGAAATCCTGCGCCTGTGGCTATTATGCGATGGCGCGGCGGTGGAACCGCAAGCCCAAGCCACCCCTGCCGGAGTTGAACTGCGCGCAGGCGATGGGGGCGTAGTGCGCCTGACCTGTGCCCTCGATGGCCGCATCGCCATCAGGCTGCAAGGCCTGGGCCTGCGCCTGCAACGCCAGGACTGTCGCCCCTTCGACCACCTCACCCAACGCGATGAGCGCCGGGTGGTGATCAATTCTCCAGATAATAACGGTAGTTGGCTGCTGCGCTGTCAGCTGGGCCAGATGCGAGTTGATGGAGTCTGGCAGCGAGTGCGAACCCCACACTGGGATATCGACCTTTTACCTGATGAGACAGGCGTGGGCAGTGCCGACCTTGTGCCCTATCGCCACTGCGATAATGAACGGCCCGTTACCGATGGCGACAGTCTGGCCCAGCAAGCAGCTGATGCCTTCAGTGCTTGGAAGTCCTCGTTCCCGACCGTTGCCAAACCCTGGATGAACGCTGTTGATCTGGCCGCTTGGCTGCTGTGGAGCAATCAGGTGGGCCCTGGAGGGTTGCTCAAACGCCGCATCACTTACCAAAGCCAGTATAAGATGACCAACTTCTGGACCTGGGACTGCTGCTTCAATGCCCTCGGTTTGTCCCCCAGCCATCCCGATCAAGCCTGGGAAGAACTCATCGGTGCCTTTGACCATCAAGCCGCCAACGGCGGTCTGCCCTGCAGCTTCAATGACAGGCACGCCCATTGGAATCACGCCAAACCGCCAGTGCACGGCTGGACACTCAGTCACCTGCGTGCCCTGGGTGTGGCCGACCAGAAGCGTTGCCGCAGTATCCTTGAACCCCTGGCCCGTTGGACTGCCTGGTGGTTCGAGCATCTGGGCTGGAGCGAATCCGGCATTCCTGTCTACACCCATGGCAACGATTCCGGCTGGGATAACGCCAGTTGCTTTGATGTGCCACCGCCCTGGGTAGCCCCTGATCTGCCGGCCCTGCTCATCCTGCAGTTGCACGAGTTGGCCGCCATTGCCCAGGAACTGGGAGATGAACGCGCCGCTGGCTGGGAAGCCCAGGCCGATGACCTGCAGCAGGCCCTGCTGCGCCATTGTTGGCAGGATGGACGCTTCGTGGTTCGTTGCCTGGATGGCAGTAGCTGCCCTGGTGACTCCCTGCTCTGCTATCTGCCCATCGTCCTTGGCGATGCCCTGCCCCTGCCCCAGCGCCAGGCAATTATTGAGCGACTCTCACGGGAAAACGATTTCCTCACCCCCCATGGCCTGGCCACCGAGGCCTTGGCCAGCCCCTACCGAGCCGCGGATGGCTACTGGCGTGGCTCCATCTGGGCCCCACCAGTGATGCTCATCTGCGATGGCCTGCGTCGGGCTGGAGCCATCCCCCTGGCCCGCCGCATCGCCGCACGTTTTTGCGACACCTGTGCGCGCTCAGGCTTTAGCGAAAACTTCGACCCCGAAAGCGGCGCCGCCCTGCGTGATCCTACTTATACCTGGACCGCCAGCAGGCTTTTTATATCTGCTGCATATTTTTCCAGGACTGAATCCCAACGAGACGCA
>SLQH01000016.1 GCA_007131555.1 Planctomycetota bacterium
GGGTGCGGCCCTCTCCTCGTCTGACCCATGGCGACTGGGAGGAACGCTCCGAGCGCCAGGGCGAGGCCTTCGGTCGGGCTGCTGTCGAGGCTGAACGACCCCTGTATGTCGAGTACTGGAATGAACCCTATCTCAACTGGGCCAATTACAACAGGGCCAATTTCATTCCTCGCTATTACGATGCTGATCGGGCTGAGGAGGGGGGCGCGGTCCACTTCCGCCACGATGGCAGCCTGGCCCCGCATCTGATCTGGACCCGTGATCGGCGTTGGTATCTGCCGGAGATATTCGGATTCTATGACCGTCGCTTCGGCGCTGATCGAGACCACTGGCGGCGGGGCCGGACCGAGGATGGTCGTGTCCTGTCGACCAGTGCCATGCCGTACAATCAGGGCATGCAGCAGTTCTACGGCGGTCGTTGGGAGCCTGAGAGCCATCCTCCCAAGGATGTTGCCGACGGTGAGACCTATACCTACCGCAACCAGACCCTGACCGCCTTCACTCCCTGGCATGTGGTCGATACCACCCAGTTCACCTATTGGTCGGGCCAGGGCATGCTGACCCATTACATCGATCCGATGCTGGCCTTCGGGCGCGGACTCAAGCGGACCAATCCCGAAGCCACCTACATCATCGGCTGGGGCAACCGCCCCAGCGAGGATCATTGGGCCGGCTTCTTCCAGCTCTACCAGCCGACCATCGATGCCGGCATCGACCTCATCGACGCCTACAACGACCACGATTACGGTGGCGACCCCACCAACCTGTCGGCCAACTACGAGGTGGTCACCGGCTATGGCGTCACCCGCCACGACAAGTGGCTCTACGCCTACAACACCGAGACCGCCTCCAGCAGCGATCCCCAGGTCTACCGAGAGGAGGCCACGGCCTCGGCCGATGTGGCCAAGTTCGAGTGGGTCACCCGCAAGATGATGCACACCCTCCAGTTCGTGCCTGACAAGGCCCGGGTCTTCCTGCATTTCGGTGACGGGCAACGCACCAGCCAGGGTGGCGGCTGGTGGTCGGATGAGGGCGAGGGCATCGCCATGGAGATGCTCATCAACCTGCGTGGCCGTCTGCTGGAGGTGGTTCACGACCAGCAGGACCTGTATGTCGTGGCAGCCATTGACGGCACTGATGATTATGCTCCGCGCCCGGACTTCCTGGCTGATCGCCAGGAGCTCGTCGTGGCCCTGTTCAACGATCGTCACCAGAGCCGCCCAGTGGCTCTGGATCTGCGTCTGCCCTCCGGGGTGGCTGTCGGTCCCGGCGTGCAGCGCCGTTCGCAGATCGTTGAAGGGGCGGTGCAGGTGGTCGAGGAAGCGGTGGCTGTAGAAGGCGACCGTCTGCAGCAGAGCCTGACCATGGCCCCGCGTGAACTGCGGGTCATCACCCTGCCGCTGACCGAGGCCATTGATCCTGACGTGCTGGCAACCGGCCCGGCCCTGCTGCGGCGGCGTCAGTATTTCGGCCAAGCCATGCTGCAGGAGGTGTTTCCCGATGCACCAGTGCGTGAGGAACTGGCGATCGAGGCCGCCTATCGTGATGCGGCTCAGCGGGCCGAACTGCGGATCGTGGCCCAGCGTCTGGGCCATGGCGACGGTGAGGTCGTCATCAACGGTCATGTCTACCCGCTGCCGGCCGCCGTGACGCCGGAGAATGCGGCCTGGATCCGCACCGTGGCCATCAATCCCGCTCATCTGCAGCCGGTCAATGACATCGTCATCCGAGCCGTCGATCCGGCTCGGGCTGGTTTCTTCCTCGGTAACTACAGCATCTGGGTTGATGCCATTGTGCCGTGAGGGTCCGGCCGTGATGACGGGTCTTGTCGATCCCGATCTGGCTATCATACTCGTTCCGTCATCAGGCATGGTTGATCATGCCGGTGGCGGGAAGTCTGTCCGGGACAGCGTTCATGGCTGCGATTCCGGGTGTTCTCATGTGTTCTCAGGATCGGTGCTAAATGCGCTTTGGGCCTATAGCTCAATGGTTAGAGCAGGCGACTCATAATCGCTTGGTTGGGGGTTCGAGTCCCTCTGGGCCCATTTGTCACCGGCGTTCTTGAGGGGTCAGATGGTTGCGACGATTGATCTCACGAGCGCCTGTCTGCATGCGGTGACCGGTTCCAGTTGGCGTCTGCGTGATGATCTGTTGGCTGAGGTCCTGCAGCACTGGGATGGTCCGGTGCATCGCCACGCAGAACCGGATGATCTTGATGCTGTGATTCTCAGCCTGTCCACAGCCTCGTTGTTTGAGCCCAGCGCTGTGGTCTTGTTGCGGGCCAGCAAGGCCTATCTGAATCGGCATAAAGAACGTTTCATGGCCTTGGTCGAGGCACCGGTACAGGGTGGGGTCATGGTGCTGGTCACCGAGCCCTTTGCCGCCGATCAAGCCCTGGGAAAGGCTCTGGCCAAGGCCGGACGTGTCTATAGAGCCACGACTCCTGATCCGCGCTCCTTGCGTTCTTGGTTGCAGCAACGTCTGTCTGCGGCTCCGGTCCATGTCGAACGGTCGGATGAGGTTGCAGCGGCCATGATCCGTCATTGCGGTGATGATGTCGATGCCCTGCTGGGCTTGTTGGAGCGGGCCGTTGATCTGGTCGAGCCAGATGCAGTGCGGCCAGATGATATTCGTGCCTTGGTGGGCGATCCGGTTGAGCGTCCTGCCTGGGAATTCACCGATGCAGCTCTTTCGGGAAAGCGCGCACAAGCCATGCAGATTCTGCATGACGGACGCGGTCTGGATCCCCATCATGTCCTGGCTGGTCTCGCCAATGAACTACGTCGCTGTCTGGCCGTACTGGCCAGTGATGATGACGCCGAGGCTCGTCGCCTGAGCGGTGGTGGAACCAAACCCTCATATCACACCCGTCGCCGAGCCGCTGAACTGGGTCAGCAGGCCTGCTGTCGCCTCTTGGCCGGGGTGATCCAGGCTCAGCGTGCCCTGCGTCGTTCCGGAGTCGATCAGCTGTTGGTGATTGAAGCCTTGGTGGCCAACATACAACGAGTCATACGCCTGCGTCGATGATCCCGATTTGTCCCCTGTCATCACGGCGGGACAGCGGTATGCATTGTGTCAGAGTTGGCCTGTACAAGCGTGTTCGGTCTCAGGTCTAGGATGGGTGGATCTGCCATGGATATCTTCTTCTGCGACTCCTGCGCTGCGCGAGTGACATCGGCTGATCTCCAGCGAGGGCAGGGTCTGAAGAAGGGTGATGTGGTCATCTGTCAGACCTGCATTGAGAAAGGTCTTGGTGGTGACCTGCTGGCGGCTGCCGGAGCCGTGCCTGAGCCCGTGGCCGTGACAGTAGACAGTCATTCCCAGCCGGATGCGTCCGTTGGTCCCCCGGATACCGATACCCTGGTGCGGGTCGGTGAGCAGATGTTGGCCCGATCTGAGGAACCGGCCGATGAGGAACCGGAGTCGGCCCCATATAGTGCTGATCAGGCCATGGCCGAAGCGGCCAGTGGCTTTGATGCTCTCAATCCCAGCGAAGTCTCTCGGCGTGATGACGGAGAAGATGATGTAGAGGATAGTGCTGATCTCTCTGATGAGTACGATGATGCCTCGCTTGAAGAGGATCAAGAAGACGATGATCCGCAGGCGGTATCGCCAGCGCAGTCCGATGTGGACGAAGACGAAGATGATGAAGAAGGCGAAGACGACGACGAAGATGATGATGACGAATACGAAGATGAAGAGGAATACGAAGACGACGAAGACGAAGACGAGCAGGAACAGGTCTTTCCTGATGATGGCAGGGATCTGCCGCCCCAAGGTCAGGTTGAGACCATAGAGATCGCTCATGCAGATCGGCCCGCGCCGGCTCCTGCAGCGGCCAGTGCTGCCCCCAAAAAGAAGAAGAAAAGGCGCCGCAAAGGCGGTGGCGGCAACAAGGCTCGCAGTGGCCCGTCGCAGCGCGCGGCCTCTTCTTCTGAGCGGAGTGCGAGCCGACGCAGTTCTGGTCGTCATGCGGCTGCAGGGCCGTCATCCAGTGCGCGAGGATCAGCGAACAAGAGTGGTCGGGCGGCGGCTGTCGGCTCCAAGAGCGGGCGCCCTTCGACCCGTCGACCCAAGCTTGACAACACCGCCAAGGTTTTGATCGGTGCCGTGTCGGCGGCAGGTCTGGTGTTCTTAGTGGTGTTGGTGATGTGGTTGGGTGGATCTAGGACAGGCGGCGGTGGCCAGCGAGTGATCACCACTAATCCTGAACGGGAATTGATTCAGGAGGTGCAGCGGGTACGAGCCATCGTGGACGCGGCCCTGACTCGCAATGGCACGACCAATAATCTTGCCGATCTGGACCATACGGACATTCCTGCCCTGGAACAGGCTTTACGGGAAATCGACAATCCCCATCTTCAGGAACTAGTCGACAGATTTGAGGCTGAGGCCACGGCGGCAGGTTGGACTGAAGCAGAGGGAGGTCAGGCATCGAGTCAATATCGTGATCTGCGCACCAGAAGACGAACAGTTTCTGATCATTTGGGAACTTTGCGGCGTCGGCATGGCCGTTGATGACCTGATATCCAAATGTACGTCGAACGATTTGGCGTTTAATGCATCCTATGTCCGATAGGGCCGATCATCATCAACCTTCGTTGTGCGACGCCCGTCTGGCCGCCTACGATGCCTTGATCGTCTGGCAGCGGGGGGGTACCCGGACCGTGGTTGAGGCCCTGCCGCGTTTGAGCGGGGCCGATGCTGGTCTGGCCCGTGACCTGGCCCAGGGCGTGCTGCGCCATCGCCGGCTCTATGATCATCTGGCTGATCGCTTCCTAGATCGCCGTCATGCCCAGCCGGAGCCCCTGCGGCTGGTGCTGGCCATCGGCGCCCATCAACTCTTCGCCTGTGACCGCATCCCAGTCCATGCGGCAGTGGAACGGGCGGTGGCCATCCTCCATCAACGAGGTCAGCCGCGTCTGGTCGGGGTGGCCAATGCGGTATTGCGGCGTCTGTCCGAACTACGTTTGGAGGAACGGCGCGGTCCGGGTCCGGGAGGGCGGCTGCAGCCGGCCGATCTGCCCGCCGATCCGGCGATCCGCTTCAGTCTGCCGGATGCCCTGCTGGACGATCTGGCCCCGGTGTTGGGTGAGCGCGGTGTGCGCCTGCGCCGGTTGGCGGCCCTGGAACTGCCGCCGCCCTTGTGTCTGCGCCAGCGCCCTGAGGCCGTGGTGGACGATCATCCGGCGATCCTGCGCCGTGATGGCCCCTGGACCTGGTGGGCCGACCCCATCGCCGCCCTTAACGGGCCGGTGGCCTCGGGGGCGGCTGTGGTCCAGGATCGGGCCCAGGGGGCGGCTCTGGAGCGGCTCGGGCCGATCGCCGGCCAAGCGGTTTTGGACTGTTGTGCCGCTCCTGGTGGCAAAAGTATGTGGCTGTATGACCATGGCGCCCAGGTGACGGCCTGTGATATCCATCCCGACAAATGCCGGGCCCTGCGAGCCAGTCTGCCGGAGGCGATCGCGGTCAGTTGTCGGGATGGGCGGGATGCCTGGTCAAAACCGGCCTTCGATGGGGTGTTGGTGGATGCTCCGTGCAGCAACAGCGGAGTGATGGCCCGGCGGGTCGAGGCCCGGTGGCGCTACGATGACGACCATCTGGCCTCCCTGGCAACGCTGCAGCAGGCCCTGCTGCGGGCGGCGGCCAGCGCCGTGCGTCCTGGTGGCTGGCTGGCGTACTGCACCTGCAGCATCTGTCCCCAGGAGAACGGCCTGCGGGTGCGGACCCTGCCTGGTTGGCAGGTCGAGCATGAATGGCTGACCTGGCCCGATGCCTGGCAGGGGGGCGGGTATATCGCCGTGCTGCGGCGGGCGGGTCGTCAGGCCAGGGCGGTCGCCTCACGCCAGCAGCGGGCCATCAGGGCGTGACCGGCGGCGGTGGGGTGGACCCCATCGCTGGTCCAGTACGCTGCAGGGGCGCTGTCCAGGGCGGCGGCGAAGGCCGTGGGATAGGGCACCAGGATGGCATCGAAGGCGGCGGCCAGATCGGCCATGATGGCACCATAATGTTGCACCGGTTCGAGCCAGTCGGCGCTCACCGCCCCGATGGGCAAGGCGAAGGCTTGGCCCAGGACCAGGCGGCAGTCGGGCAGGGCGGCCTTGGTATCCTCCAGCAGGATGCGGTAGATGTCGGCAAAGCGCTGGGGGTTGACCCCGTCGTTGCGTGAGAAGCCATGCCAGATGTCGTTGATGCCGATCAGGATGCTGATGACATCGGGCTTGAGCAGCAGGGCGTCACGTCGCCAGCGGGCGTAGAGATCGGTGACCCGGTTGCCGGAGATGCCGCGATTGAAGCAGCGCAGGCCGCGTTGAGGCTGCTCCAGCAGCAGTTGGCCGGCGATCATGCCGGCATAGCCGACCCCCAGGGCGGGCGGACAGTTGGCCAGAACGCTGACGGCATCGTCCCGCTGGCGGTTGGCATCAGTGATCGAATCACCCTGGAACAGGATGGTGGCGTTGTCGGACAGCATGGTGAGGCTTTCTGTTGGGGGTGTGTCCACTATCTGCTGATAGCCATCCGGGCAAGCGTGAGCCAATCCTCCGGCGCGGTGTCGTGGCTTGCGATGTCATCGCGGGGTCGTCATGATGCCATGCTTCAGCATGGACCTTCCCGCCCAACTGCGTGATCGCTATTATCATCTGCTGCTGCGTCTGATTGACGTACGCGAGGTGCAGCATTGGGTCAACAATCGGGTCAAGCTGCTGCCGGTGCCGCCGGCCTGGATGTTGCAGGTCCTGCAGGCCCGGACCCGTGAGGCGGTGCTGCTGGTGATCGGGCGCGAACTCGGCCCCTTTGTGCCGATGAACTACTATTCGATCCTCGGCAGCATGCTGTTTCGTTTCAAGGCCGGCCAGATCGACCTGGTTGGTCTGGTGGATCGCCTGGAGACCATGATCGACTATGATCCCGAAGACAATGTCCTGATACTCAACCTCCATCTTGAGATCTGCTATATCCGCGATGGTCTGTTGGATGGAGTATGCGAACCACGTGAAGTCCGCGAGGCGGTGATCGCCGCCTTTGAGCGCAGCGAGGAAGCCATCCTTGCTGGCGATCAACAGTGAATGCGGGCATCATCGCTGTGAACCATGGAAAGGATTCCCATCATGTACGCCATCGCCATCAGCGGCAGCCCCCGTCCCAAGGGCAATACCGAGACCCTGTGCCGTCGGGTCCTTGATGGACTTGCCAGCGCCGGTTGTCGTACCGCCCTGCACTCCCTGGCCGGGCGTGCCATTGCCGGTTGCACTGGGTGCGCCTGGTGCCGGAAGGACGGCCATCAGGGTTGCGTTCAGGAGGACGATTTCCAGGCTCTATACGCAGAGCTGTTGCTGGCTGATATCGTGGTCATCGCGTCGCCGGTCTACTTCGGTTCAGCGACTCCCGAACTGATGGCCTTTCTTGATCGGGCCGGCTATGTGGCCCGTGGACAGGGGCAGTGTCTGGCCCGCAAGGTCGGGGCGCCGATCGCCATCGCCCGCCGGGCTGGGCACAATTTCACCGTGGCCCAGCTGCTGATGTGGCTGGTGATCAACGACTTCGTGGTTCCCGGCTCCAGCTACTGGCCGATCGCCTTCGGCGGAGCCCCCGACACCGTCAACGAAGATGCCGAGGGATTGGCCACCATCGATCGTCTGGCCGCCAATCTGGCCTGGGTGGCCGGCAAGTTGACCGCTTGAGAGGGGGGCGGCTCGCCATCGCCAGGCCCCCAGTCGGCGCTTGCTGCCGGCTGAGCATCCCTAGCATCAAGACCTGTGAGCTGGGCCGGACGACACATCATCTCCATCGCCGACTTCTCGACCGAGGATATGCTGCATATCCTTGATCTGGCCGCCAGTCTTGAGCGTCAGCCGCGTCCTGACCTGCTGGCCGGGCGGCTGATGGCCACCCTGTTCTTCGAGTCCAGCACCCGGACCCGGCTCAGCTTCGAGGCCGCCATGAGCAAGCTCGGTGGCCAGGTGATCGGGGTGACGGATGCCCTGTCATCCAGCGCTCGCAAGGGCGAGACCATCGCCGATACCATCCGCATGGTCGATCAGTACGCTGATGTGATCGTACTCCGTCATAGCCACGAAGGGTCAGCTCGCCTGGCCAGTGATGTGTCGCGGGTTCCAATCATCAACGGCGGTGATGGCGCCAACCAGCACCCGACCCAGACCTTCCTTGATCTCTATACCATCGCCAAGCTGTTTCCGGACCGTTTGCAGGGGGCCGGAGCACCGCTCCGGATCACCGTGGCCGGTGATCTGCGCTATGGCCGCACGGTCCATAGCCTGCTGACCGCCCTGACCCATTTTCCGGTCTGCATGCAGATGGTGCCGGTACCCGGTCTGGAGATGCCCGGTCATTGTCTGGATGAAGCCCAGATGGCTGGCTGCCCGGTGCAATTATTGCCGGACCTTGAGACTGCGGTGGCCCAATCCGATGTCCTGTACATGACTCGTCTTCAGCGGGAACGCTTCCCTGATCCGCTGGAGTTCGAACATGTCAAGAGCGCCTACCGGGTTGATGCCGCAATGTTGCGTTCGGCGGCCCCACAACTGCGCATTCTGCATCCCCTGCCCCGGGTCAATGAGATCGCGGTCGATGTCGATACCACCCCCCATGCGGCCTATGTGCCCCAGGCCGGCAATGGGGTTCCGGTGCGTCAGGCCTTGCTGGCCCTGGTCCTGGGCCGGGCCGAGGTCGCAGTCGGCAGCGGAGCCTGAGAACGGAGACACGCCCCATGTCGCACCGCGTACGTCAGGTCGAGGCCATCGAGGCCGGCACGGTGATCGACCATATCCCCAGTGACCGGGCTCTTGAGGTTGCCCATCTGCTGACTGCCCCCGGCGACCAGTTCTTTCTTGGGGCCCATCTGCGTTCCGACAACATGGGCCACAAGGGTGTGGTCAAGATCGCCAACAAGGAACTCAGTCCATCGACCATCAGTCGTCTGGCCCTGATCGCCCCTGGGGCGACCATGTCGATCATCCGTGACTACGTGGTGGTCAGCAAGGATCCGGTGCCGATGCCAGACCGTTTCACGGCCATCGCCCGCTGCCCCAACAGCAACTGCGTCACCAACCACGAGACGGTGACCACCGATTTCCTGGTCGTCAGGCCGTCACCCTTGGAGGTGCGCTGCCGTTTCTGTGAACGCAGCTTCCCAGCCAGCGAGCTGGTCTTGACCTGACAGGATCGGGAACGCCGTTGCCCAGTGTTCCGCAGGTCATTCACTAAGTTTTTTCACGCCCGCTTTGCTCAAGGGCGCCAATATCGCCAAGGGAAAGCCCGTTTGCTGTTTTGCCTTTTGTCTGCCGCCTGCAGGGCCTTTGCGTACTTGGCGATCTTGGCGTGAGACCATTTCAGACACAGTAGTTCTTTGAACTGCGCCAGGGTGAAGCCCTGGGCCGTTCTACTCCCGTGGCGGAGCTGCTTGCACCTCCATGATGACACTGTTGGAGTGGGCGTTGAATTCGGGGGCATACATGCATTGGATGGTGGCGATGCCGCTGTGGTAGCGACCGGCGAGCTGGACGCGGACGCTGTATTCGAAGACGTAGCTGCCCTTGGGCAGGTAGGAGATGAAGAAGTGGCTGGCGGTGTCGCGGGTCGATTGGTAGTAGCCCAGGCCGTCCTGCCAGCGGTAGGTACTCAGCACGTCCACCGGTTCGGTGCCGGAGCCGCGTTGATCCTTGAGGTGGACGTATTCCAGGTCGCGATCGGTGGTCAGGGTGATGCGGCTGACCACCTCATCACCGATTGACAGCGGACCGTCGATGGCTTCCAGCATTGGTCCGGCGGGGGTGTTGACCCGGCGCCATAGGGTCTTGCGCAAGCGCAGGGGCGTGGCCTCGTGCGGGGTGATCTTCTCGATGTCCTCCAGGTACTGCCAGTGCAGGCTGCCCCAGGCCACTCCGGGATCGGTCTTGGTGAGGGTCACGGTGCCCATCTCGGGGGTGATCTCGTTGCTACTGAAACGGTGTTCATAGTATCCGGTTCCGGCTTCAACCTGGCGCGGGGTGATGGTGGTCTCACCGACCTGGACGGCGACCAGGTCGCTGCTGGAGAGCAGGTCGACCCCGCGCCCAAGCAGAGCGTAGACGGCATCGGCGGTGGCCTTGGTACTGCGCCAGTGCTGGGTCTGCTTCTGCTTGAGCAGCCAGACCTGGGCCGCTTCAACCGTTTCGGCGTCATCCATGATCTCGGCGAAGGCTTCAATCATCAGGGCCTGGGTCTCGATCGGGGCCCGGTACCAGGACCAATGCCGTTCGCTGTCGCGCCAGAACAGGCCCATCTCCTCGTCCTCGACCGCCCGTTGGCGGATCGATTCCATGATGATGCGGGCATGACGGGCATCGTCCCAGCGCTGGAGGGCCAGGGCCAGATGGGCCTGGGATTGGCGGTGTCGGGTCTGGTTCCAGGTCTGTCGGCCGCGTTCCAGGAAGTAGGCGTAGGCGCTAGCCGTATCCCCGGTGGGGGCCTGATCGGCCAGGAAGAAGCTACGGCCGTACAGCAGCAGCGCATCCAACGGGTTCAGGATATGATCCTCCAGGCGCTGGTCATGACGGATGCGCTGATGGCGCTCCACGGCCCACTGGTCAAGGATCCGCAGGGCCCGCTGAGCCGGAGCCAGATCCAGGTTCTCGACCCCCATCTGGCGCAGGCGGCCGTAACCACTGACAATGTACAGGGTGATGAATTCGTTGCCGCGTCCCCCAGGGAACCAGGGCCAGGAACCGTCAGGGTGCTGGCGATCGGCCAGCCGGATCTGGGTGCGACGGATCTCCTCGGCCAAGCGATGGTCCTCAAACAGGATGCCGACCTGACGGCGGGCCTGGCTTTCGTCCTGGGCCTGACGCAGCCAGGGCGTCTCCTCGATCATCAGACTCTTGAGGTCCTGGTTCTTGAACAGGGGGCTGTCGAGGGCCGGGGTGCCCCGCCAAGCGGCGAAGACCTCGCGGATCCGAGGACGGGAGTTGACGATGTGATGGCCCAGGCTGTTGGCGTACAGACGGTTGAAGATCTGCTCACTGCACTCGTAGGGGAACTCCATCAGATAGGGTAGGGCCATGACCGCATACCAGGCCGGCTGGCTGACCATCTGGACGCTCAGATTCTGATGACGGAGGGTCTTGGAGTCGGCCGAAGCCAGGAGCTTGTCGAGGGTGAAGGTCCGTTGGCCCTCACCCCGGATCGGCAGGGGCAGGGATTCGGTGACCAGCAACCGCCGAGGCAGGACCGGCAGATGACCCTCCTCGCCATCGCTGAGGGTCTGGTCGCCGCCGACCACGCGGTAGGTGAGAAAGCCCTGGTCATCAGGAATGCGCAGGCGCCAGGTGACGGCCTGCGAGCGGCCCGGAGCCACGCTGAAGGGCAGCTCAGGGCGGTCATTGCCGACCGCCTCATCACGGGAGTCGCCGCTGTGCAGATCAGCGATGGTCAGGCGTACCTGACCCTGTCGTGCGATCTCACCCATGTTGGTCACGGTGGCCGAGAACAGCACCTCGTCGCCTTCGCGCAGGAAGCGGGGCGGATTGGGCTGGACCATCAGTTCCTTGGCGCTCACCGCCTCACCGGTCAACAAGCCCGAGCGTAGCTGCCGGTCATGGGCGAAGCCCATGAAGCGCCAGGTGGTGAGGGTTTCGGGCATGGTGAAGCTGATCCGCACCGTGCCGTCAGGGTCGCTGACCAGATGGGGGAAGAAGAAGGCGGTCTCGGCCAGGTTGCGGCGGGCGGTGATGGTGTCGAGGTCGGGGTCTGTTGGAGACGCATCCCCGATAGGGTCCTCTGTTTCCATTTCTGATACGGGTTTATCAAGCTGATCCATGGCTGCTGCGGGCGCCGGTGGGGCAGCGTCATGGTCAGATGCCACGCCGTCTGCTGCTAGTCCAAAGGATCCCTCAGCTCTCTGCAACCTGCCCCTGGCATGACGAATACCAACGCGAGCTGGATGGAGGATGAATGGCAGAAAGCTGCGATAGTCTGGGATGGCGACCGAGGACCTGTGCCAGTTGATGTTGTGGCTATGGGGTAAGGAAATGCGGCCGTCGAGACTGTAGATCTGACGGTGGCTCCTGTCATGGTAGAAACCTCCCAGTCCCGGCCAGCTATGGGGCAGGAACTGATCAAGGGACGCATCATAGAGGGTGGCGACCATCTCGGCGATGGCGGCCTCGCCGTGATGATTGCGGATCACTGCGGTCCAGGTCTCCTCATCACCTGGACCAAGCTTGGACACCATCCGCTCCCAGCGCAGATCCAGGCGGCGATCAGACCACGGGACCTGGACGCTGCGTTGCTGGGTGTACACCCTGCTGTCGCGCACGAAGGTGCAGCGCAGGGTGAAGCCGCCGCGCATTGCCTCGCTGACCGGCTGGCGGATGAGGGTCTGGTTGTGGGCCGGGTCGCTCCAGTAGGCCTGGAGGATCTGGCCGCGATGCTCCACTTCGATGTAGACTCGGGCATGCTCATAGCCGCTGGCCCACAAGGCCACGAAATCCTGGCCCGGCTCTACCGACCAGGTGGGGGCGGCGAGGTGCCAGGCCTCTGGGATCGGATAGCGAGGCGCGGCGGGGTTGACGACCCGCAATAGGTGCTCGCCCAGGATCTCCTGGCCGTCGTCATCTTCAGCCCGTACCACGGCCTTGTAGATTCCGGCGGGCAGGCGCACATCAACCCTGGCCTGGCCATCGGCATCGGTTTCGACCTCATCCGACCAGATCACCTCGCCCAGGGGCCAGGATTGGGGCTTGCTGGGATCGACCGGTGGTCGGCCCTGTTCACGCACGAACTGCCGCCATTGCCAGGAGAAGTGTCGGTGTTGGCTCGGGGCCTGGCGGCGGGTTTCATCGGGTTGTTCCAGGGCGTGGACGCTGATGTGTACCGGACGGGCCAGGCCGACCCCGTCCAGGGATCGGGTGTGCAGATTGAGGGCGATCGCCTGGCCTTCCTGCAGCCAATCAGGGCTGCTGACCGAGGCTGTAAAGGCCTGGTATCCGACGGTGATCCTGCGGCTGGTGGACCGGGTCTCGCCGTTGGCATCGGTGATATCGACGGCTATCCGGTAGGTGAAGCTGGCCTGACTGCTGGCCGGGATGCTGGCATCAGGGCGGGCGGTGAAGGTGATTGCATAACGCCCATCGGCGTCGGTCTGGGTACTGCCATGGGCCATTTGCTGACTGCCCTGGCCGTAAAGGCTGTGGCTCCACCACATCCACGCCGGGAATCGCGGACTGCGTTCAACCCGCCACCTGACCGTGGCATGATCCACCGCCGCTCCGGTATAGGCGCTGGCCTGGCCGCGCACAGTGACCTCTTCATCAAGGCGCACCGTCTCCTGGGGGTCGTCCAGGCTGACCTGGAAGCGTGGTCGCTTGTATTCCTCGACCCGGATGTTGCCACCATGATGCAGCCAACCGCCCTGGTCAATTCGCAGGGTCATGGGGCCGGTGACCGTGCCATCGGGGGCGGTGAAGTGGCCGCTTATGGCACCATAGTCGTTGCTCTGGGTGTCCAGGCGGGCGATCTCCCGCCGGTTGTGGTCACGCAAGATGATGGTGACCATCTGGCGGGGCAGTACCCGATAGTCATTGGTGGCCTGATCATGGCGCGCCAGGATGCCCTTGAAGGAGATGGTCTGCCCGGGGCGATAGATGGCACGGTCGGTGAACAGGGTGACGCTGTGATGGACTGATTGTGGTCGACTGCGACCCAGATGCATGGTGTTCAGCAGGGCGACTTCATGTCCCTGATGACGGGCAGCGAAGATCAGCCGGCGGTGATCCGCTTGTTGTTCGTAGACGAAGCGTCCATCCTCATCGCTGGTCAGTTGGGCAACCTGCTCGACCTGGTGTTGTCGGCCGCGCCAGTGCTGCGACCAGACCTGGATATCGGCACCGCTGATCGGTGCGCCGCTGCGGGCATCGACCACCAAGCCGTCGGTCGGGTCCTGGCTACCCGTCTGTGATTGATGACGCATCACCAGGGCGATATCACTGACGAAGACGATGGCGGCGCTGATCTGGTTGTCGGTGATCGGGAAATCTTCACGTCCACTGGCCAGCAGCAGGTAGGTGCCCGGTGCCAGGTCATCAGGCAGCGGCAGCTCGGTACTGCGTTGACGGAAGTCCTCGGTAGGCGGCAGAGCGGCGCTCCAGGTCTTGGTGGGGCGCAGACGGAGCAGTTCAGCGAGGTGCTCTGGTCCCCACCAGTGCCTCCGAGCGATCCGGGTCAGGCTGTTGGGATTGGTGATCATGTTGTCAAGATTGCACGACACCACGCGCAGATGGACACGATCCAGGTTACGATGATCGACGCTGATCACCGCTCCGCCCTCGTTCCACAGGGGCTCGGTGTGGACGGCCAGATGCGGCATGGTGATCTCGGCCAGCAGTTGCCGGCAACGGCGGCCACCCCGGCTGTCGGGGAAGGCTTCCGCTCCCCGGCTGGCCAGGGTATGGGCTTGGGCAGGATCATCGTCATCGTGCCAACTGCGGGCCAAGAGCCACAGGGCGTCGGCGGCCAGGGGATGATCGCTGTGGTCGGCGATGAAGCGTTCCAGGGCTGCACGGTAGCGGGCGGTGCGCTGTTCGCCCTGGGCCTGATTGCTGCCCAGTTGCAGGCGCACCAGTTCGGCATCGAGCAGGGCGTCGTGACGCTCGCTCTGGTGATGGGTATTCAGCAGGTCCTGGAGAAGGAGGACTGCCTGGCGTAGGCGCCCTGGGTTCTCCGGTACCTGCCAGGCCAGGAAGTCCTCCATGGGGTCGAAGATGGGACCGTCAGCGGCCAGGGTGAAATGGTCTTCGGCCATCATCACGCCCTGTTCGCCGGCCTGATAGAAGGCCAGGGCCTCGTGGGCCACAATGTCGAAGAGGGTCGGGCGCAGGATGTCGGTTGGGCTGTGTTCCCCTTCGGTCAGCAGGGGGGTGATCGTGTCCACCGGGATATCCTTGATGGCCGGATCAGCCAGGGCGGCGGTATAGCGCTGGTCGATCTCAGTCAGCAGACGGCGCAGATCCCAGGTGGTCACATCGCCGCCGCTGTCAGTGGTGGTGGCGCTGCGTTGGCTGATGCGCCAGCGATGCTGTTGGAAATAGCGCCAGTACCAGCGGGCCAGGACGGCGTCGATCAGGGGTTGGGCCAGCGCCGGAGCATCCGTCCGGCGGGCTTCCAGACGGAGGATGGCCTCCTCTGGCCGATCCCCCTCGATGCTGCCCTCGATCTGGGCGGCGTAGACCAGGGCCTTGATGATATGGGCCTGATCCTCAGCTGCGACGGCCTGGCTCAGCAGGGTCTCGACCAGGGCTAGAGCATCGCGTGGGCGTTGCTGATGCAAAGCCCGTTCCACCGCCGGCCAGCTAGCCTGTGCTTGGGGGTCCGGTTCTTCGCCGGGCAAGAGCATGAGGGCGCTGAGGATGGCGCTGATGGCAATGAAGAACAGGAGGACTGGGATCAGAATCTTCATGACGGCTCCAGGCTGATAGGATCGTAGGATTGTAGTGCGTGCATCGTACAGTTTGGACGCCTGTACGTAGCGCCGGTGCCGGGGAGAAGGTTGATACGGCAACCTACGTATCACACACTGGCCCCGCCCGGAAGCCGGGCGGGGCCAGGATGGAAACACATATGCTAATGGCAGATCAGGGGATCATGCCAAGCACGAAGACCATCCCGAAGATGCCCACGGTCTCGGCCACGCCCATGGCGATGATGATGAAGGCGAAGCCCTTGCCGCCGTTCTCAACCAGGGCGCGAATACCGGCAGCGCCGATCTTGCCCTGCATCCAGGCCGAAAAGAGCTGGGCCAGACCGCAAGCAATGCCGATGCCGGCCAGCAGGCCGACTCGTTGCGGATCCAGCGCCCCGCCATCACCGTCTTTCAGGTTCAACATGGCCTCGCCCATCATGTTGAGGGCGATAAAACCATACAGGGTCTGGGACAGCGGCATACCCAGCAGGATGATGTAGGTA
>SLQH01000539.1 GCA_007131555.1 Planctomycetota bacterium
ACTGGGCGACAAGAGCAATATGACGATGTTTATTGTTGAGAAATCAATGTAGAGCAACCACTTTTGGATAATTCAGGAGAGTCAAGAGTCTGAAGTTGTTGGATCACCCAGCAATATGATTATATCAGTTCAGGGCACCGATCCGGCGAAATGTCAGAAGAGACCCTAAGGCCGACTGTTGAACAGAGCCATCAAACTGATGCAGGAAAGGCAGATTCCGAGACGGAACAGGGGTCTTTGACGCGGAAGCTTCATCACTCCAGGAGCAGATCAATGCCTGGACTATATCACTACACAAGACAGTCCGCCTTCAGCGCGGTCGGCAGGATGTTGTCCTGGATTAAGAGGGTAAGCGGCACATGCGCTAATATCTGTGCCGGCCAGCGGGTCTTGACGTTGACGTGTGCTAAAACATTGATATCAAGGATTTCTTTATAAGGTGATTTCAGGGCGCCAATGCGGGTGATTGGACTAGCTAGTGCTTCAGGGAAGGTCTCTGTGGCACAACTAACTTAACTGTGACATTTAAGGTTCGCGTCAAGGACATGTCTTGAGTGCGTTTGTACAAGGAATGAACACGCAAGTAACGAACATGTCTGATGTCGTAATGACTTCTCAGCTTACTATGTTGAGGCGTGGCGTTAGTCTTTGTGTTCAGATTGAATTCATGAGGAAGGCAATAAATCTTTAGGGATGCACTCATGCGTCACTGCGTTGGCTTCTACGGCAAAAAAGGATATCGTTGATATGAAAACTGTCTATATGTTGATGGCTGGCGTGTGTCTGGCAATCATGCTGGTCGCATCTCTGCTTGTCATACTACGTCACCAGGCATCTGACACAGGCATGGATCGATCTCTTGACCAAGAGATCCTAGAGCCGGCTTTGGCTGAGACTCTTGACGACGAGCCGGTAGACGATGCTGACCACATCACGCCGGAAGATGTCAATGCTTGGGCTCGTTCGATGCATGATGAGTTGCGACGTCGTCCGCGTTTTGACGGCCGGCGTATTGATGCTGACGATTGGCAGTATCTCAGCCGTTATTTAAAGCATATTGACCAAGTTGATGAAGATGTGCGCTACCGCTTGTTGCAGGATTTGCGTCAACTGCGGTATGATATCGATGAGGTTCTGGCCGTGTTGCCTGAGATTCGCGATCCTGAAGTGGTGGATTATCTGCTTCATGCCGCGACGCGGGCTGGTTTTAGCGGTAAGGATTGGAATAAGCTCATGAATGCCATGGTGGATATGACGCATGGCGATGATGAGTTACTTGCCGGCGTGGCATTGATTCACGCCGTTAAGTGGCCGCTGATCAATCGCGGTTGGTCTCAGCGGGCGATGCACCGTTTTGCCGACATCATTCACGGCCCGCAAACGCATCTGCGTGAGGTTGCAGTCAGCGAGGGCTTCAACATGAGTGATGGGAAAGAGCGGTATGCCGATATGCATGAACGCCTGCTGGAACTGGCACAGATCGGCACTTGGCGAGAGCGTCATGCTCTTGTCCAGATCATTGCCCGGTGGAAACTCGGTGATGCAGAGGCCGTGTTGGAAGCCTTGGTTCAGGATGAACATGAGCGAGTGTCCAGGTGGGCCAAGACCCACCTGCACTTTTTGCGAACGGGTAGTTTTGTGCTTGAGGCGTCTGTGGGTGTTGTTGGTGAGCAACGGCAGCGTTTTGTAAGCTGGCCTGGGCACTGGGCTTCTCATGATCGCCAGCGTAGTCCATGAAGGGCGCGAGGTATATGTCAGAACACGAACGACATGGCAATCGGAGCGTGATCGTTCCGTTGTTGATTGCTGTTGCAGGGTGTGGACTGCTGATTACGGCTATTGCGCTACGCTGGCCAGGGGAGACCAAGCCTGTTGATATCTCATCCTCTGCGACTGTGCTTGCTGATTCAGGCAGGACGCAAGGCCTGTCAACGGAGCATACGGCTACGACACCCGCTATAGCGTCAGTAGACCCTGCCACCACCCACCCACCTCATATCCGCATCGCCGATTGCTCATTGCCATCGCGAGCGCGCGAACACGCCATGGCCGACGAAGCCATGCACCTGGTCACAGACCCGGCAATCTTGGCCACCGTACGCAACATCCTCCTGGATCCGGCTGAATCCGACACCTTGCGTAATGAGGCGGCCAATGTCCTGCGTCGCCATGATCATCCCGGTCTGCGTGATGATCTGATCGCTATCCTGGCCGATGAGCGTGAAGGTGACCGCTTCCGCTCCTTTGCTGCTCAACATCTGGAGGATGACCTCCGCGATCCCCAGTCAGCCGAGCAGGTCCGGGCACTCTTGCGCCCCCTGCTCGACGAACCGGCCCCGGCAGTACAACGAGAGGTCCTACGGGCCTTGGCCCTGATCGGTGACGCCACGGCCTTGGCCCGCCTGGAAGCCTGGATCAACGATCCCCAAGCAAGCTGGGTCCACGATCTCTGCTGCCGCCTGGCTGCCGACCTCGGTCGTCAAGACCTCCTACCAGCAATCCAGGCCATCGCCGCATCCGGAGCCGAGGATGACAGCGGCGACGCCGATCGCGCCCGCCGCCACGCCCAGGTCAGACCCAACCAGACAGCAGCCCAACGGGCGGTGGCGGCATTGACTGCCGGAGATCGCGAGTAGGCTGGTCCATGGTGAGGTCGTTCGGCGGTATCGTGAGCGAATGGGCCACGCCAGGCGATGTGTCAGTCTAGCCCTTACATGTTCCTCATTAGCCACCAAGGACTTGTCCATGCGTATTGCTCTGATCATCATCGGTTTGTCCGCCCTGTTGGCTGGTGTGGTGGTCTTGATGTGGCCGAGCCCGGCACCGAGTGCAGGTCAGGATGGTGGCTCCGCTGATGCGATGACCCTGTCAGACAATGGTCAAGCCACTGCAGTTATCGATTCACCGGCCACGCCTGCATGGTCACAGGCCTCTGACCCACTCCCGGCGCCCAAGTCCCTCCTGGATTTCAGTGATGCCAGTGGTCGTCAGGCGGGTGATGTCCTGATTATTGCGAGCAGTAATGGCGGCATATCGGCCACCCCGGTCATACGCTGGCAGGATTTTCCGCATCAGGGCAAGGTTCAGGTCCTGGTGCGCAGTGCCCGTGGCGGGCTTGATGGTCAGCGCTGGTTCCAGGCCACGTGGCGCATCCAGAGTGATCCTGTGCGCGTTCATTTCACCGATCTGCAGTTGCGTCTGCACGGTCAGGCTGCGCCCTCTGTGCCGCCACTGCCGCAAGGAGGGGTGCTGGCCCAGCTGGATCAGGGCCGTTGGCAGGTCCGCAGTCCTGACGCTGAGCATACCAACGGTGATCTGCCGGCGGTGTTGGCCAGCGCCGCCCTGGATGCCGCCCGTGCCCTGGCGGCGCTGCAGCGCTGGGGCGGCCACGCTGGTGAGCATCCGGCCGATACCGCGCTGGACCTGGCCGGCGTAGCGCATCAGATCAGCCCGCCCAGTCAGGCTGGCCACGCCTGGTTGCTGGCTGCCCAGGACCATCTGCGGTCCGGGCAGTCCGAAATGTCAGATGCAGACCCATCATCGCTGCCTGTTGTCAGGTCCTCGCCCAGTAGCCCTGCTGTTCATCGCTACCCAGCGCAGTCCGATTCCTGGGCTGACTGGCGTCTGTGGCTGAGCACAGGCGGGCACTGGCAAGCCGCCGAGCATCTCCACGCCAGTCCCGGCACCCCCGATGATCCCGGTCTGCATGTCCGTCGGGTGCGGGTGTGGTGGTGATGGAATTGCCTTAAGGAACCACTGTAATAGAGGGACATATTGACCATGAGCCTATGGCGGTAAGCGTTCGCCTCACCCGTTGACCATCTTTGATCGTGAGCCTTTTCTCTCACAGAGACACAACGGCACGGAGAGAAAACCAGCCGAAAGTTATGGGAATGTGCTGGCATGCCTGCTTCTGTGTGTCTGTGTGAGAGAAAGGTTTGTCTGCATACAATAATGGAAGCGGGTGGAGAGAACGGTTACCGTCACGCCCCTTGCGTGTAGTGCGTGATGTCCTCTGCAGAGACTGCTGGAGACACGATCCATGGAGACCACGTAAGTCGCAGAATCGAAAGGAAAAGGTGACGCTCAGGCCCCTCAGGTCTTGATTGGTGACGAGTGACATTGATTCTTGGTCGAATGAACCTCTCGAACGATGCGTATGGCATGTTATTCCGCCCCTTCAGGGCTCAGATATGGTATTGGTCCTCTCCCCAGGGCGTTGCCCTGGGCTATCCCATGACGCCCCTTCGGGGCTCAAGCACATTGGCCACTGTGATGCCCCTACCTATCACAGGGTGTGCTGAAGGTACTGGGGAGAGACGGTGCTGTGCCGCCACGGCTCCCTCGATCATCGCCCCAAGGGGGCGACCTTGCAGCATGGCCAATCTCCAGAGCCGGTTGAAAACCGGCGGTCCCAGGGGAGGGACCTGGA
>SLQH01000183.1 GCA_007131555.1 Planctomycetota bacterium
ATTGTCAGCGTCCAGGACGGCGCCGCCGATGACGACAACAGTGACTGAAGCGAATCCGGCCAGGAGCCTTAAGGGATAACAACCGAGCATGGCGCGGTGCTTTTTCGAGGCCCGATTTCGTTGAGAACCGCAGTCATAGCCGTAGCTATGGTGAGGATTTCGGCGGAATCGGGGCAGAAAAAGCCAAGCTTGGCGACATGTCAGTCTGCTCGACCATGGCGACCCAGACGCAACCAGCCAGAGACTCCCTCCAACAATGATCTTGATGGCTCACCACAAGGTCAGTAGAGGGCTTGGCGCTTGCTCCGGCCACGCCAACCGCATCATCAGGTCTGCGATTGATATCCGATCGTCCAGGAGCCCCAGAAAGCGCACCGTTACAAGACCTTGATGGCTGGCAAGACGCCAGTGCATCTTGCAAGACCTCGTCACATACCCTGAAAGCCGATGGGGCAACACGGCAACAAGAGGCATCTCTGCCCCACTGTGAGGCCGAGATGCTCCCCAACCCCCCCCCTATGGATGTCGCCATGCCACCTCATGTCCTGCGCCTGTGTACATTGATCTGTCTGTGCACCCTCTGTCCCCTGATTGCTGAAGAGACAGCCGAGGAGGCATCCGAAGAACCACCGCCGACCGAAGAGACGACCGCCGAGCAGGAGACTCCGGTTGATCCCGAGGTGGTCAGGATGCGGCAGGAGATCGAACGCCTGCGGGTCGCCAACGAACTGCAGAATGCCCGTCTCGCGACTGCGCTGCAGGAATTGCGAGCCGAGCGCGAACGCATCGAAACGGAACTATCCCTGGCCGAACAACGGCGCCGTCGCGATGCCGCTGGCCAGATGATCGAAAAGGAAGAACTGGAGCGACAATCCCAGATCGCTGAAGCCCGGCATCAGGCCAGCTTGCGCGAAATCCGTCAGCGCCGCGAACAACGCGCCGCCGCCACCGCAGAACGCGAGCAGGCCCTGGCCGCCGCCCAGTTGGACATGCAGGAAGAAAGCCTGAACCGACAACGGGCCATGACCTCCTTCACGTTCCAGCAGCAGCAGAAGGAGATGCAGCTGGAGCTGGCCATGCATGAGTCACGAGCAGTCAAGGTCGAGCGGGATATCGCCGCCGCCCGGATCCTGGCTCGATCCCTGGTCAGCGAACCAAGCCCTCGTCCGTCACAGCCACTGGTCGATGGCGTCCTGATCATCAGCGACCGCCGCATCGACATCAACGAACCGATCATCGTCGGCATGGGCTCCTGGTTCGAACGCCGCATAGCCTTCTTCAACAACGCCTCCACCACTGAACCGATCTTCGTGGTCATCGACTACTGTCCGGGGGGCTCGATGATGGAAGGCGAACGGATGCTCAAGGCCATGGCTGCCAGTCGGGCTCCGGTCCATGTGGTGGTCAAGTCGATGGCCGCCAGCATGGCGGCGGTATTGATCAGCGAGGCGCCTCATTCCTACGTGCTGCCCAACGCCATCATCCTCCATCATCAACCATGGAGCTTCGCCTTCGGCAATCTGGCCGAACAGAAGGAATGGGTCGCCGTCTTTGAACAATGGGCCGAACGCCTGCACGGCGGCACGGCCCGCCGCATGGGCCTGACCCTGGAACAATTCTACGCCCGCATGTATGAACAATCGGTCACCGGAGACTGGCAGGAATTCGGCGATCAGGCCCAGGCCCTGGGCTGGGCCCAGCATGTCATTGAACGCATCCAGGAAGACGACATCCGTCAGCAACCCGAAGACGCCTCGCCCTGGCAACAGCGACGGGGCTTGTGGGCCCAGGACGGCGAGGATCGTGGCGAACGCCTACGCCTGCCTCGGCCGCGCCCCTTCGACTTCTATTTCCTCTACAATCGGGACCGCCGTTTCTTCATCGGCGAATGACCGCGCACTCATACAAAGACACTGCTCGGTCCTTCAGACCTGAACACTAACACCTCTTTGTGTACGAGCGAACAGGACCATATGCGTTACCCGCCGATCCCATTCCCAGCCATGGCCGCGCTACTCTGGGTCATGATGACACAGTCCGGCTGCATGGACAACAGCGATGAAGCGGTGTATCCCGACCGCAGCCTGAGCCAACAATCGGCCACCTTTTCCCTGGCCTATCTGGCCATGGCCGGAGTGGCCACCAACACCGTCATCGACAAGGGACTAGACAACTCCGCCATAGGTCGCCAGACGAGCCTGACCCTGCCCGTAGCCGCCTGGGGCCTTGGCCCGATCATCCTGTCCGGCCAGAGCGCGGTCGGCATCATCGACTTCAACTTCCCCTCCGCCATCGACACCACCATCGACATGGCCAACCACGGCCTGCCCGGCGGAACAGCATCGGGGACTCTGCGCATCCACGGCACGGCCAGCGAAAACACCAACCATGGCGGCTCCTCCGGCACTGTCCGTTACGAGCTGAACATGACTCTGCTGGACCCTGTACGACTCAGTGATCCGCGCAACGACTGGGCGGCCATATGGCCGTCTGGAGCCGTGTTGCCCTTGACCATGACCATAGATTGGACGCGCACAGCCAGCGATGGGTTCGACCTGGAAGCCACGATCAATGGCAGCGTTGAAGATCAGGCCCTGAGTCTGGAACGCGAACACGTGCAACTCTCAGGCCACATGGTGGCCCTGGCCCACCTTGGCAAACGCCAACTCCGATACCGACATGGCGTCATGGAGCAAGACATCTACTTTGTCCGTGGATACCGACATGTCCGCTGGCAGAGCATCTATGGCTTTCAGCACGAAGCCATATGGAGCAGCGACGAACTGTACGGACAATACCTCCACCTGGAACTAGACGAGCGCTCCTTTGGACCCTTCAGCGTAGGACAGTGGAGCGATCGGATCGACATCACCCTCTGATCGTCCAGGAGTCTGTAATCCTAAAAACGGCAACTGGGCTTTGGACATTGGGCTATAAGGGTTGCTATTCAAGCGGATATACGCAGTCAGTAACGATTCACCTTCTAAGGTGAAAGCCCGAATCTGTCATATCGCCTACTACAGCAACCCTATAGCCTCCAGCCTAAAGCCTAAAGCCTACAGCCTACAGCTGGATTTAGGATAAGGGATAGCGACCGAGCATGGCGGAGGGCATTTTCGAGCCCTGATCTCTTCGAAGAAGGCCAAGCCAGGCAACGTGTCAGTCTATCCCTTAACAGGCGGCTCGTGGGACGACAGTGCCCACTGCCTCATACCCCTGACAGACAACGGTAACAGCCTGCCGGACAAAAAGCTGCAACGCTCGGCGCCTTTCCAGCAATATGATTGTAGAGGGTACTTTGGTCATGGGTCCTGGCAGCAGCCAGGCATCTCATTCACCACGCCAGCAAACGGGCAATTGCCGCTCGACCATGGTCGTCAAGCGATAGCCTTTCAACCGAGTGCCTGTATTCGTCTGCTTTCTCGGCGGGGAGACCATCATGTTCCATTCCAGGCTTCTTGCGGCGATTGTCGGTGCCGGCCTTGGCACCGTGATGATCAGTGCCTGCGGTACCGGACAGATAGGCGGCACGGCCTTGTTCGGCGACTACATCCCGTCCCCCCCTGGGCCGCGCAGCAACCTGTATGGCTTTGGCAATGGTCAGTATGTGGCTGTCGTCGAGCAACCCCTGGTGGAACATCAGGTGGACGACAACTTCTTCTTCCTGAGTGCCAACAACTGGACCGTTGGCGACACCTCGCTGCTGAGCTTCTCCCAGACCGGTCGGATGCTCGACCATCCGTACACCACGGCAGAAGCCAGGGCCACGGGAGGCCTCCAATTCGTCATCAATTCGCCAACGTCATGGAGCGCCAAGGAACCCGCAGCCAACGAAGACTACATCTATAGCGTCCACGCCCCTTATCCCGACATCCACACCAACGGCGTTTATCAGGACTTCCACAACTGGTTTTTGACCCATAGCTGGCTGGCCGAGATCGTCCAGGATCGCTATATTGATCTCAAGTTGATGGGCCTGGCTTCGTCCAGCAATAGTTCCGAATTCGTCGGGATCGACATTGGCGGCGGCTGGGGCGGCTGGGGCGGCGGCTGGGGCGGCACCTGGAGCGGCTGGGGTGACCTGGTGGCCCAGGGCAACGCCACCCTCTACGAACTCAACCAGCGTTGCCATCCCCGCCCCACCGAAATGCAATTGGGACCCTATTCCGGCACCTATAGCGTCGAAGGGCGCTATCAGGGCAGTGCCACCCAGGGCTGGACGGCCGAGCTGACCTTCAGCTTCAACCTGAGCAACGATGGCGTGATCAACAGCAACCTGTCGCAGGTGCCGATTCTGTGCTATATCCACCAAGGCACCTTCGGCTCGGCCATCGTCGGCCAGCGTTCGGGCCCGGCGGTACAGACACAACAAAACGCCTATTTCCCGGCTGTCCCCCCCTCTCCCAGCGATGTCTTCGAGTTCACTCG
>SLQH01000240.1 GCA_007131555.1 Planctomycetota bacterium
CACGCGGGCCAAGGCCCGGTGCTCCGTGGTGGTTTTGTGATAGGCGATGGGTATTGGCGAGTCCGGGGCCGAAAAGGCCAAGCCAGGCGACGTGTCAGTCTATTCCTTACAGGCTCCTAGATTCCAGGCTCACTCGACAGCTGAGATGCGCTCCCGGGTGCGGTCAACGCGGCGCCAAGCGCTGCGGACCACCGGGTCCTCGCTGGCCGGAGCATGGGCGTCGTTGTAGCCGGGGATGATGCGCTGGCCGCGCTGGCTGTCGGCCTCGCGGCTGGATTCGACGATGCGGGCGTTGTCTTCTTCGATACGCAGCAATTCCTGCCACCACTGGGAGGGGCCGGTGTCAGGCAGAAGCCAGCCGATCAGGGCCCGGGCCATCTCGGCACTACCGGTGATGGTCAGCGAGCCTTCGGCATCGCCCAGCAGGATGCGCAGGGCATAGCGGCGCAGGACCCGGCGATAGGTGGTGATGGCCTGCTGGCGGACGGACTCCAGAAGGTAGTTCTTGCCCAGGCCGGGGATATCGTCGTCAAGATAGACTGGTTGGGTCTCGGCGACCGCTTCCAGGGCCTCAAGCGCCTGCCGGACCAGGGCCATGATATCGGGTCGCAGGACCTGATAGCGGATGTCGTGACGCCGGGCCCGGTTGCGGTCGGCCAGCTTCATCTCCATCCGTTCCAGGCCGTAGGCGTTGGCGTACAGGGCCCAGCCGGGGATGATCTCGTTGAAGGCTCGTGGCACCCGTTCGGCCACTGTTCCCGCCAGGACCTGACTGGAGGTGGTGAGCAGGCTGAAGGGGAAGGTGACCCGCTGCGGCAGGGTCGAGACCCCAGCGGCGATGAGACTGTAGGGAGCGCGTGAGAAGTCACTGGGAAAGCGGATGGCACAGCCCAGGCCGAAGAAGACCCCCTCTCCCGGCCAGATCTCCTGGTCAGGGGCCCGCCCGGTGTGATTCGAACCGACCATGGCCCCGTAGGCGATATTGCCCTTGCCTTCCGGCCACAGGGCGGCGATCAGCAGGCTCTGGTGATGAAAGCCGACAAAGGGGCCGACCAGACTGGCGGTGACCTCGCCCCGGGCGATGGTGGTATTGGGGCCGATCAGGCTCTGTTCGACCACCCCGTGCTCATCAACGGCGCTGTGCTCCAGCAGCACGGCATGCCGGATGATGGCGCCACCAGAAACGGTGACGCCCCATTGCAGGACGGCATCACGCACGTTGGCCCCGGCCTCGATGCGGGTGACCTCGTCAGGAGACGACAGCACGGTGACATTGTCCAGGCCCTGGGCGTGGTCGATGACCGCCGCCCGACCGATGTAGCAGTCGCGCAGATGCTCGGTATGGCGGACCACGGCTCCTCGGCAGACCCAGGCCACCGGGCTGGTGAGATCGGCCACATAGGCCTGGATTCGTTCGCGCAGGGCCTCCTGATGGGCCTGTTCATGGCGTTCGCGGCAGATGGTGGCCGCTGCCGGGATGTCGACCTCAGCCCACAGGGGCAGGTCACGGCCACCGGTCTCGATGCCCAGACGCAGATCCTGGCCACAGCCGAAGGTCGCGGTCCCGGAACAGGTGATGGCCCCGACATCAAACAGCACCGCCTCGCGCTCAATGACGCAGTGGGCGGCAAAACGGACGTTCTCTAGCAGGGCGTTGTTACCCACCTGACAGGCGATCAGGGTGCAGCCGTAGATGCCGGTCGGCAGGGTGATGCCCGGTTGGACCTCGATGTCGCCATCGAAACGCCCCAGGACACAGGCCCCGGCGAAGTGGGTCCGGCGGACCCGGAAGGGGTCGAAGTCCTCGGCCACCCGCACCAGGGACCAGTCGTCGGCGCGGCAGCCGCGCCCTTCCATGATGGCAATCTCCTGCCGGGTCAAGGCCCGCGCCAGAAGCCCCAGCACGTTGTCGCTACGCTTGTCGATGCGAGCCCGGGCCTGGACCAGCTCGGCCTCGCGACCGATGCCGTCTAGCAACTGCGGCCAGGGCGTGGACACGCTGGCCGGACGTTCAGGCATAGGTCATCTCGATGTCATCGCGGCGGATACCCGAAGCAGCATCCTGATCGACGATCACCGTACATTCCGGATGGGACAAGAGCTGACTGGCCGGAACCGCCGGGCCGGGCCGCCGACCGAAGACCTTGGCCACAGCCTGGGCTTTACCGATGCCGGTGGCGATCAGCAGGACCCGCCGGGCAGCCATGATCGTCCCGATGCCCATGGTGATGGCCCCCTGCGGGGTCTCACTGAGACTGGCGAAACGCTGGCCGTCACTCAGGCCGGCCAGGGTGGAAGGCGTGAACTCCACCGGACGGGTCAACGACTTGACGGTACTACCGGGTTCATTGAAACCGACATGGCCATTGTGACCCAGGCCCAGGACCACCAGATCAAGCCCACCGCGAGCGGTGATCAGATGCTCGTAGGCGGCGCATTCAGCATTGATGTCAACGCAGTCGCCACGCGGCACGAAGGTGTTCTCACGCCGGATGTCGATCTGCGAAAACAGATGCTGGTTCATGAAATAGCGGGCGCTGCGCGGATCCTCTGGTGCCACCCCGATGAACTCATCGGTATTGAAGGTGGTGACAAAGCGGAAACTGAGGTCGATGCCTCGGCAATAACGACTGACCAGATCCCAGTAGGCCCGTCCCGAGGTCGCCCCACTGGCCAGACCCAGGACCAGACGCGGTTGATCCTTGACCGCCTGTTCGATGATGTCGGCCAGCAGGGTGGCCGCCCGCATGCGATCCTGGCAGACGAGCAACGACATCAGCAACCCTCCTTGTCCACAGACAGACCCGCAATTGCTCAACGATGATACAGATGCTATGGTGGCTCGTCATCCGGTCCATCATCGTTTCCCGCATCATGCTGCGCAGCAGCTTCTTCAGGCACCACAGGCAGCGGCGGAATCTCATCCAGGAGGCGCAATAATTCGTCGAGTTCCTGTTCTGGTGAAGGAAAGGCCTCCGGCAATACCAGGGCTTCTCGCTCCGTCGTCTGGTCCGGTGGTACATCAGGCGGCGATTCGGCAGGCGGATCATCCAAGAGCAACGATCCATCATCGGTTTGGTGCAGGATGTCCTCATCGAACAACAGCGGCCCTAGTGGCGACGGATCACTGACGGGCGGTTCCGACTCTGATTGCGACCCGCGTCCCCATCGACCCAGGACAAAGGCGGCACTGACCAACGATACCATCACCAACCAGACAAGGCCCCAGTTCCGACCGGCGCCAAAACCCGCGCCCTGCATCTGGTCAAGATCGGCGATGAGCGCGGCGGTGGTCGGATAGCGGGCCCCCGGCTGGGCGGCCATGGCCCGGTCGCAGATCCGCTCCAGGGCGACGGGCAGATGGGGACAACGCTGGCGCAACGACACTCGGGCCAGGCCAGCCCGCTGGCGACGGAACTCGTGAAAATCCCGCACCTGACGGCCATAAGGCAAGGCTCCGCCTGAAGCGATCACATAGAGCAGTACCCCCAGCGCAAAGATGTCGGCCCGTCGATCCGCCACCTGACCATCAAGCTGCTCAGGAGCGGCGAAATGCGGCGAACCACAGATTGCCCGGGGGTCTCCGGTCGCCGCCAGGCCCCAGTCGATCAGATAGGCCTCCAGACCATCAGTGACGATGATGTTCTCGGGCTTGAGGTCGCGATGCAGGATGCCACGCTCATGGGCGTGACCGATGGCGGCCACGATACTGCGAAACAGGCGCAGACATTGACCGTAATCCAAACGATGGGCCTGAAGGAAGGCATCCAGTCGGTGGCCCCGGACCAGCTGCATGGCGACAAACACGCTGCCATCCGGGCAGCGCCCCCGGTCATAGACCTGGGGAATGGCCGGATGGGCCAATTGGCCCAGCAGACGCGCTTCGCGCCACAACATGACATCATTGGCAGAGCGTTTGATGGCCACTGGCCGTTCCAGAGCCAGATCCTGGGCCTCGTAGACTTCACCCTGTCCACCATGACCAAGCAGATGCAGGACCCGGTACCGTTCACCAAAATCCAGACCGATGCTCTCGGCGTCCATCAAGGCGTCCAAGACCTCACCACCCAGAGCCGACCATGCAACGCTGCCCATGTCAGACAGGATAGGGAGCAACCGAGCATACCCAAGCGCCAGCACATTGCCGTTCTCCAGAGTTGACAGGTGACAGTCAGACGTCAACCAATGGTGACTGGCGGGGATCTGACTAATCCCGAACAAGCGGTGCATATGCTCTCAGGAAGAACATATACGATCTTTGGCAAAGCATGGCACGGACGGTGCTTCAGCCATGGTGTTCCCGCCGTACGAAAGGACCTGTCATGCCCCCTACACTCCTTGTCGAGCCGCCAACCATCGCCAAGACTCCTGCCACAACCGCTGAAGGGCGGTTGCTGCAACGCTACCGTGACGGCGACCAG
>SLQH01000350.1 GCA_007131555.1 Planctomycetota bacterium
CGGGTCTTGGTGGTGTTGTCCAGGACATAGCCGAGCTGACGAATGACGGGCAGGCCATCGCCATCAAGGGGACAGAGACCTGGGCCATGGGGACGTTCGATGAATTCACAGGCCCACACGCCATCCACATGTTCGGCTACTGAGGAGCCCATGATCATCTCATACAGGCCATTGGAGATGATATAATGCTCTATGCTGATGCCGCAACGCTGCCAGCCGGGTTGTTGACGCCCCACGGCCTTGAGCCGTTCGAAGATCTCAGGAACCCCCGGATGAAGCCGTATCCCAGCGCCCAGGTGCCGTAGCAGGGCATTGTTGAGATCACCACAGGTACCGGCCTGGACGTAGCTCAACAGATGGTTGAGGTACATGGTGTCGTAGCTGACGTGATGGAGGCCATCAGCCTGATATCGAGCCGCCAGGGCGTTGGTTTCGTTCCAGAAGCGGTCCGGGTCTATGCCATAATGGCTGAACAGGGGTTCCTGCATGTAGCCTGGACAGAGCGTCTTGTCGAAGTCCCACAAGATGGCGATGACTGTCTGGGGGAACAGCTGGCCGTTCATGATGTCAGTTGCCATCCGCTCCAGGAGGCGGTGCTGCCGGCTTGGCACCCTGGGCCCCTTGTTGCCGTTGCTGCTCGGCGGCTTTGGCAAACTGGGCGGCATCAAAGGGCAGCAAGGGCAGGTTGGCATGCATGCACAGATTGTTGATCTGGGCGATGACCTTGGATGTGCCGAGCATCAGCAGTTGGCGCAGAAAGGGATGACCCTGTTCATCAGCGGGGCTGAAGGCCTCGCTGCTGGTGAACAGGATCCGCCAGCCGCCCCGCGCAAAGGGCTGCTCTTGACCCTTGAGCTGCAGGCCCAGCGAAACAATGGCCGTATGCATGGTCTTGTCAGGACTGGAGGGGAGGAAATGCATGCCGCCATTGATGTTGATCTCGGCTGTCCCCTGGGTCTTGGCCGGTTGTTGGAGGGCGATGCCATCAAGTTGGTCGCGGCTGATGTCGAATTGCATGGATGGTACCTTGTGACTGGCAGTGGTTCATGACGGAGGATCGTTTGATCCATGGATGTGCATGCTAGCGTTGACCTGGGCTGGCCCAAGTCCTCTTCTGCCTCGGATGGCTTGTGTCGACAGGTCCTTAGCACACCCGGTGCCTTTTGTCACATGTGTCTCAAGCAGCGAGATGAGCAGGATCTGGTATCATCGTACATGCGTTACTTCCTCTCTGTTCTGATGTGGGGGCTCTTGATGTCGCTCCATGCCCTTGAACTTGATCATGGCCCAGATGTCATCAAGGTTGATCTTGGCAATGGAGTGCGCCTGCATTTTGCGCTTGATGATGGCTGGCTGCTGGGGCTTCACCAGACCTGGTCCGGAGATCGCAGCCTACGCAGTGATCAGACAGTCTTGCGACCGATGATTGCCCAGGAGTACGGGTCGGTGGGTCTCTGGCCCTTCCTGCGCCTGGAAAGTGTGGCGATCACGGACGGTGCGCTTGAGATCAGCTGCCGGCTCTATGGCAGTGATCGGATAGAGGACCTTGCCGGCGAGTTTGTCATCACCCCAGACCTGTCCTGGGCCATGCATGAGGGTGAAACCCCGGACCTGGCCCGGATGCGCCAGCGTCTTGTCGAGCTGCGCCCTCATTTGGACCCCTTGGTTGACGACGACCCGGCTGTTGTACGCATAGCGCGGGGCATTGAACGCATGCAACGTCAGGCCGCCGAGTGGCCTGAGGGCTCCTATGAACACCGTCAGGCCCTCATGCGCCTGCCTCAGCTGCACACCCAGATGCAGCATCTGCGGGACAGCCTCTACCAGGCGGCGGCAGTTGGTGACCCGGAGCTGGAGGCGCTCGCGGCAGAGGTCAGTTCCTATCACGCAGCTGTGCGCAAACGGGCCGCTGAACGGCCCCGCATTCATCGCGACTACTATGACTTTGCCCACCTGCGTCTGCCTGCCGAGAGCTGCCAGGTCGAGGATCTGCGTCGTCGTCGCCGGTCCCTGGAGACACGATTGCAGCCGGGTGGACGTCTGACATGGATCTTCCGTCCGCAACAGCGGGTCATCGCTGGTTGGTCGTGGGCCGGCTGGGATCAGAGCTATCGGGTCCACCTGGATGATGTACATCAGACCAACGTCTTGCGACAGGTCGGGACCTGGGAGATTGATGGCGATGCTGTCGGTCTGACGGTGGTCAATATGCGCTATCGGGGCCTGGGGGGTATTGAACAGACCTTCCAGGCAGCCGCCGATGGCACTGGGGTGGCCAAGGCCTGGAGTACCACTGAGATACTTCCCGGAGCGGCTGGATCCGTGCCCGCCGTCTCACCGGTCGTGCCGGCAAGCCATGATGAGAGCCTCAGTGATCGCGGCTATGCTGTGCGCCATCGGCTTGGTGCCTGGATATCGAAGATGGCGCGGGGCGGCGGTACCGGGTTCGTCGACTTTCAGCATCGTGAGGGCCTGTTCCTGATCAGCTATCATGAGCGACAGGGGGCCCTGCGGGCGCTGACCGAGATCTTTCCCGGAGACCGTCAGCTATCCCAGACCGATGAGCAATGGTTTGCCAATAGCAACGACATCACCACCGAACCCCAGCTGTATCTGACCTTGAACATGCCGGTTGATACCGGTCATCATGAAATGGTCACCCGTTGGCAGGAGGTTGATCGCTATGTGCGGGATGTCGTCTCCGAGCATCTGGGCTTCGTGCAGACTCGTCCCCTGCCGGCCGTCGGCTGGCTGCATGAAGTGCGACGTCCGGAATACTATCGCTGGAAGGCTGAAGAAGGGGCGCGGCAATGGTATGCCCAGGGCGTGCGAACTGTCATCACCCACACTCCTGGCTGGTACACGGAACAGCATCGCAATGGCCCCCATGAGCCAAGCACCATCACCCGGATGATGCCCTATGCCAATTCCAATCGGGTCTTCGACTGGGTGATCACTGATGATGTGCGGCCGTATTGGCGACGGTTCCAAGAGATCTGCGCTGAGCTGGGCATGACCTATCACATCTATCTGGGAGGCATGGTGCGTCCCGACGGTCCCTTTGCCATGGCTGTCGGTCAGGACCCCGCTCTGTGGGGCATGAATCGACCGCATCATGACCGTTCTCATGGCTATCCGCCTTTGGCCGGCCATAATCTCCATGCCCCAGGAGTCGAAGAGCTGCTCAGCAAGCGTCTGTTTGCGGTGCAGGACAACCTAGGCATGCAGGGACTGTGGTGCGACAGTTGGCAGAACATGTTCCTCAGCCAGCTCAATTGGGGCGATGGGTCCGGCGCTCCGATGCAGGAGCGCTGGTGGCCGCTGGTGGCATCGTGGTCGCGCCGGGGCATCCATCTGATGGCCGAAAGCCACGCCTTCCCTGGCCTGAGCTGCTCCATTGAGGTCAGCGGCTGGGAGGACGCCTATCATTACTTCCCATTCGTGACGCGTTGGCATCGCGGCACCAGTCAGCGCAATTACGATCCCGAGCGCCACAACATCATGAGTTTTCGTTTCATGGCCAATATGGCTTGGTTGGCACCTGATGGTGACCCCCTGGCCGTGCCCGACTTTCCGCGTCTGAGTGCCGAATATCGTGCCGCCATGCCGATCATGGACCGCAGTTGGGTGCTGCCCGAAGGAGCTGGGGTCTTATGGTGCCCGGCCGGCGATGCCCGGCAGGGGGTCTGGTTCAGTTATCACGATGGCCCAGTGCCGCCAGGGATCGGGGCGCATTATATCCTTGATGAGCCATCTGCTGGGCTTGATCATGTCAGGGCCCATCGGACCTATCGGGTTTCAGGTGATGACCTGCCCCGGGCGTTTGGCATGATGTCGTCTCCTCTTGCCGACCTGCGCGAGCCGATGCCGGTAGCTGAGGCCTTTCACTATCCTGACCCATAAACCTGTGTATTGGGAGCACCCTATGATCCGCATCTGCATCCTGACCATGATCGCTGCCATCCTGACTGCCGGTGAGGCGCTTCCTGTGCGTATCGTCTGTTTTGGCGACAGCATCACCGGCAATCGACCCGGCGAGGAGTATCTGCACCAGTATCTCAAGTGGAGCGACCTCCTGGGATTGCTGATTGAGGGTCGCAATGGCCTGGGTAGTGCCGTGGTGACCAATGCCGGATATGCCGGCGACCGAACTGCCCGGCGCGGCGACCGTCCTGGTGCCATCAATCGTCTTGAGGAGGAGGTCATCAAGCCCGCCCCGGACATCGTCATCATGCTCATTGGCGGCAATGATGCCCGCTCGATCGAACGTGATCAGACCGCCGAGAATCTGAATCAACTGTTCGCACGCAGCCGTGCCGCAGGTATTCGGGTACTGGCATTACAGTATGCCGTCCTGGCGGATGACGAATCCCCCGATGCTTGGCGTCATCTGGCAGACAACAACGACCTGATCGCTGC
>SLQH01000434.1 GCA_007131555.1 Planctomycetota bacterium
CCAGGATGCCGGTGAGCATGTTGTTGAAGTCATGGGCCACTCCCCCAGCCAGATGGCCCAGGGCGTCGAGCTTCTGGCTCTGCTGCAGGCGCTCGCGCAGGGCGTATTCCTCGCTGACATCACGGAACACCAGGACCACCCCCCGGACCGTAGCCGAGTCATCTCGGATCGGGGCCCCGGAGTCGGCGATATGATACGCGCTGCCATCGCGGGCCAGGAGCATGGTGTGGTTGGCCAGACCGACGATCTCACCACTGGCCAGCACCTTGGCCGCCGGATCCTCCACCGGGGTCCGGGTGCGGGCGTTGACGATCTGGAACACCTCCGGCAGGGGGTGGCCCTGGGCTTGGTCCTCCGACCATCCGGTCAGGCGTTCGGCGATCGGATTCATGGCCGTCACCCGGCCCTCGGTGTCGGTGGTGATGACCGCATCACCGATCGAGTCGAGGGTGACCCGCAGGTGTTCCTCCTTGGCCCGCAGGGCCTCGTGGGCTTCGATCCGGTCGGTGATGTCCAAGCACATGACGGCGAAGGTATCGGGAGCCGGGGCGTAGACCCAGACATCGAAATGGCGACCGATCTCACGGGCATAGTTCTGGTAGGAGGTCGGCTCGCCGGTCTTGGCCACCCGGCCGAAGGTTGTGATCCAGTAGTCCTCGGTATTCGGCATCACCTCGCTGATGGTATGCCCGATCAGGTCCGCGGCTGTGGTCCCGGTCATGTGCTCGAAGGCCGGGTTGACCTCCAGGTAGCGGTAGTCGCAGGGTTCACCATCGGTGTCGTAGATCATCTCATGGAGGGCGAAGCCGGCGGTCATGTTCTCGATCAGGCAGCGATAACGCTCCTCGCTGGCCCGCAGCCGTTCTTCGGCTTCGCGGCGCTCGGTGATGTCGCGGGCGCAGGCATAGATCAACTGCCCGACCGGTACCGAATGCCATTCGATATGGCGATAGCTGCCATCATGGCAGCGATAACGGTTGACGAAGCCGAGTACCGGGTTTTGGGTGTCGAGTTCGGCCATGGTCTGCTGGGTCGCCGCACGGTCGTCCGGGTGGACGAAGTCGAGAAAACTGCGGCCGTTCAGGCTCTCAGCCGGGTAGCCCAGGACTTCCTCCCAGCGGCGGTTGACCCGGACAAAGCAGCCGGCGGTATCGGCGATGCACAGCAGATCCGGGGCAGTCGTGAAGAAGGCCTCCATCTGGTCGGTCTTCAGGCGCAGTTGGGCTTCGGCCTGTCGTCGCCGCTGCATCGTCCTGATCAGGGCCAGCAGGGCCACGATCAGCAGGAGCAGCAGCAGGGACAAGACAAGGTTCATCCACCGGGCTCGACTGATCAGACGTTGTTGTTCGCTGATATCGACAAAGGCCCCCACAATACCGGCTACCTCACCATGGGCATCATGGAAGACCTGCTTGCCGAAGATCACCGGTCGTCGCCGGCCATCGGCACCGACCACCTCCGATACGTAGATCTGGTGTCCTCCCTGCTCCATCAGGTCAAGATCGGCCTGATGGTAGATATCGGCTAGATCGCTGGGCCATAGTTCCCCGACGGTGCGTCCAGCGAGCTGCTGCTCGTCGACCCCCATGATGTCGCTGAAGGCCTGATTGCAGCCGATGTACCGTCCTTGGCGGTCCTTGTAGAAGACCGCTGCCGGGATGGCGGTGAGCAGCGAGGAGATGAAGCGGTTGCGCTCTTCCAGGGCGGTAGTGGTGGCCTTCTGGGCGCTGAGGTCCTGGACGCTGATGATCAGGGTCTGGGCATCGCTAGCCGTCGTCTGGATGGCCACCGGGATGATGGTGCCGTTGCTGTGCTGCCACTGGGTTTCGATGTGGGCGTGTGCTCGGGCGTCCAGCAGCTGCCGTAGCCTGTGATGCCAGCCACAGTTACTTAGATCATCGGCCCGGATGACCTGGTCAGGAGACTGGCCGATCAGGGTCAGGAAGTGCTGGTTGACCAGGACCAGATCGTGATCGCGCAGGATGGCAATCGCCACCGGGGCCTGATCCAGGACTTCGGGCAGTGACACCTCCTCGGCGGCCTGGATTAAAGCTGATGCCGTCACCAAGGCCACGGCCACAACCGTCATGTGGTGGGCCATCCTGCAGAAAGACTTAGCGTCTCTGGGCATGTACCGCTCTCATGTTCACCTAGGAGTCTGTAAGGGATAGCGACCGAGCACAATCGCAGTACATTTTCGAGACACGATTTCGTCGAAAACCGCAGTCATAGCCGTAGCTATGGTGAGGTTTTTGGCGGAATCGGGGCCAAAAGGCTAAGCCAGGCGACGTGTCAGTCTATTCCTTACAGGCTCCTTGTCACCCTGTGAACGGCACATGGCCGTCAGATCAAAACGTCTTGCATCATTATACACCTATTCCGAAGGCTGACAACCAGGGTGTGCTGGTGCTGATCTGCGTTCTGGGAAGACAGGCAGAGGTGGCAGATCCATGGTCTCGAGTAGTTCATTCAGGGAGGTCGGTCAGAAGGTCGCCCAAGCTATATGTCTGGCTTACATGCCGAATTGACGGCAGGGCATGGCTGGGGTAGGGATGACGAATGGAGCGGTGGTCGAACAGGGCATCCGAAGCGGGATCGCGGATGCGCCAGGACCTTATGGCAGCGATGAGTGGTGAATCCTGTTCTCAAGCACGAACCCATTGAGACGAGGTGCCGTGTCATAATTGGACAGGCAATGAAAGATATCGGCATCAGAAGACCAGATTGATTGGTGGCCCCATAATCATTGACAGACATTGCATGCCAATGAGTCAAGTCGCCACCATGGAATCGGTGCTGGGTGCTTATTTGGGAGAATCAAGTGCTGATGGTGGAGAGCGGCGAACTGATAATCGAAAGTCTGTTCGCCGACAAGTTGTGCGGTGTCGGCATCGACCTGGATCGATTACTCCCGCTGGCACAAGTCCAGTATCCTGATAGTGTTCATCTAAGTCAAAACAAGGCAACGTTCCAAAGCGGCCAGGTTTTCAGGAGATTGTCTATGATTGGCAACAGTGCGACGCTGCTGTGTGCAGTATGTGTCATGTGCGCTCATCTTTCTTCAGCAGAGTTGTCATCAACCAATGGGGGCAATGTCCAGCGTCAGGCGGTTTCTTGGTGCCCGGTCTCTCAGCCTGTGATCCTTCTTGATGTAGATTTCACCATTGACGACCTTGGTCTTGATCAGGCGGGCATTCGCATGCTGGCCAGCAATATACCATCGACCAGTATTCGGTCACTGCCTCACCGGGGGGTCAGGGCGCTTGTGCGGGATCTCAGCGTCCAGCCTGAAATGAGAGATGGCGTCTTGAATATTGCTGCCAACGAGGTTGGCCAGGGACTGCATCGTGTCTTTGATGGCGGGGTTCCGTTGTGTGTAGATCATCAGGTGTTGGTCATGCGCTTGCGTGTGTTCAGTGATGCTGCCCTGACTGGCACCAACAGCATTGCTGTGCGCCTATGGGCACAGAGTGGTTTCGGTCCTAATAATCACCGTGAGCGCATGGAGCTATCGGCTCACTTCAATGCCCACCCCCGAGGTTCCCGACAAGTATATCCCAATGCCTATCGGGTGCGCGATGGATGGGAAACATGGGCTATGCCAGAGGGCACCAATGATCGTCGTGCTGGTATATATTATCGTCTTGCGGCAGAAGGAAGACGTCATGAAATTCGTGGAGTTGACTCGGTTCGTCGAGGCTACTATTGGACGTGGCAAGGTTTGGACTGGCCCAAAGGGTGGGCAGCGCCTCTAGGAGGTGGTCTTTATGATCCCAGTGCTTTGCCTCTTGCCCTCAATCATTCGTACACCATAAAGGCTGTTTTCCGGCGTGATGTTCGCCAATCGGTGACTGGGTTACCTTGCTCATTTGCCACAGTTGTCGATATTGTGGCGCCTCAGGGAGAAGGTCGTGTGAAGCTGGATGCATCCATTCCTGATCGCATTCATGAAGTCCGGTTGATCTTGCGCAGCGAACTCCTTGGCCAAAAACAGGACTGGGCAGCCATGGCCACGTTGCCTGAGGGTCAATCGCCGTATCTGGGAGTCGAGCAGGCCAGTGTGCAGTTGTTGTCTCGCGCTGATGCCACCTTGGATGGAGTTGTCGACGAACAGGATTGGCAGGTGTTGCGGGCGCATTTCGGACGCTCAGAAGGAGTTCTGCATTACCACGGTGATGCTCTCGGCGATGGACAGGTGGGACTCAATGACATCTATTACATCGTGCTTCAGGATTTCAGGTGGCTAAATCCAAGGCGATATGCCCCCTCAGGATAGAGGTTCAGTCCACCCAGGTGAAAAAAGATGGCTCTCTTGAACCGCTCTTTATTACGATAGCCGCAGGCTCTGCATTTGATTCTTTTAATACTGGCGTTCTTGCCTTCGACAGCCGCGTTGCTGACC
>SLQH01000075.1 GCA_007131555.1 Planctomycetota bacterium
GGATCCACAGGCCGTATGACGCTCATCATGGCGACGTCCTGGTTGGTATTCGACGAAAGCATGGCAGCCGCGCGTCGGCACGCGGGCCAAGGCCCGGTGCTCCGTGGTGGTTTTGTGTTAGGCGATGGGTATTGGCGAGTCCGGGGCCGAAAAGGCCAAGCCAGGCGACGTGTCAGTCTATTCCTTACAGGCTCCTAGGCTATCTCATGTCGCCCCCTTGGGGCGATGATCAAGGGAGCCATGGCGGCACAGCACCGTCTCTCCCCAGTACCTTCAGGACACCCTGTGATAGGCGGGGGCATCACCGTGGCCAATGTGCCTGAGCCCCGAAGGGGCGTAATGGGATAGCCCAGGGCAACGCCCTGGGGAGAGGACCAATACCATATCTGAGCCCTGAAGGGGCGAAATAACATACCATACGCATCGTTCATGGGGTTCATTCGACCAAGAATCAATGTCACTCGTAACCAATCAAGACCTGAGGGCCTGAGCAGTTACGTTCAAAAATCTGATCATTGTTCCCGCCCTTCAATCCATCCGCACCATGGCCGAAGCCAGCAGGTAGGGACCGAACAGGGCCAGCACGGCCAGACCCAGGATCGGATGGGCCCGGGCGGCAATCAGGCCGTCACACAGGATCATGCCGCCCAGACCGGCGGCCACTGCCGGCCCCACGTCATCACGCCGGGCGCTGCGCACACAGGTCCACCACGGGCGCACGAAGCGCCACAGAGTCCAGCCGCCCACCGCCAGGAACAGCCCCAGGGCCACCAGGGTCATGGTACCGGGCGGGCGCAGCGGATCATGCAGCCATGGCGCCGACAGCAGACGCAACAGCACCAGGACCAGGACCGCAATGACCAGGCCCCCGGCCAGGAGCAGTTCACAGCGCCGACCACGGCGCGATTCCAGCTCGCTGAGCAAGGTCACCCCGGTGACATAGGCGGCCAGCAGCAGGGGATAACACCACAGGTCGCCAGCCACGCCAGGGCCTGTCGTCAGCAGGGCCGCCCAGGCCCGGTCAAAGAAGTCGGGATGGAGGGCTAGGAGGGCGAACAAAGCCAGGGCGGCCCGCACTGCGCCCATGGTCAGGCTGCCGATATAGGCGATCTGCTTGGTCAGGAAATTGTAGAGCAGAGCCAGGAACAGCACCAGACCGGCAGCATAGACCCCACGTGGACCCAACAGGGCGGCGATCAGCAGGGCGCTTGACGACAGCAGCAGCGCGGCCAGCCAAGCGGCAAAGGGCGCGATGCGGCCGGAGGCCAGGGGCCGACGCGGATGCAGACTGCGATCACGCTCGACATCGGCCCAGTCGTTCCAGATCATGCCCGAGAGCAGCAGCAGACCACCGCAACACAACACCCATACGGCCTCAGGCAGGGCCACCTGGCGCACCAGATGACGGGGATCGGTCCCCCCGACATACACCGCCACCGTCACTGCGGTGACGATGTTGGCGGTGACGGTGAACAACCCCGAAGCTCGCGACAGGCGCAACCAGTCGAACATGCCTACGAGCATGGGCCAGGAGCCACCGGGTCAATCAGCGCCCCTGGGGCATGGGGTGGTGGTCGTCATGATGGCATGACGTGTCCGATTGGGAGATGGGCGATTTCCAGAGGCCGGTTGGAAACCGGCGGTCCCAGGGACAGGCGCTGCCCGCCAGGGCAGGGGTTCTGCCCATACCGTACAACAACGCGCCCCCCGGTGGATGACCGAGGGGCGTTGAGTGGAGACAAGGGGAATCGAACCCCTGACCTCAACAATGCCATTGTTGCGCTCTACCAACTGAGCTATGTCCCCACGCTACACCTGACGACCAGCTACTGACCATCCTGTGACGGGCGGCATCCTATGCCTGTGGCGCAGCTGGCAAGTCCCTTTTTCGCGGCCGACGGGGCTTTGGCCCTTGCACCAGACGGGGCTGGACGAGGCTAGTGGCCCGTGGATATATCGCTGCCGCTGATCGCCGATGTGGCCCTGGATCGCAGTGGGCGTGATGCCTACAGCTACCGGGTCAACGATGACCTGGCCCCCCAGCTGAGGGTGGGGGATTGCGTCACCGTGCCCTTCGGCCCGCGCCGTGAGCGAGGCTTCGTGGTGGCCCTGGAGCGCCGGGCGCCGCCACCGGGGATCACCCTCAAGGAGGTCCTGGGACGACAGGACGGGGTCCGTCTGCCAGCCCACCTGCTGGACCTGATCCGCTGGGCGGCGGCCTATTATCGCTGCGATCTCGGCACCCTGATCGCCGCTGCGGTACCAACGGCGGTACGGCAGGGCACCAAGGCCCGCCGCGAGCGCTTCATCGCCCGGCTGCCGCACTGCGAACAGAAGCTGACCGCCCGGCAACGCGAGATCCTGGCCGTCCTGCCCCTGGAACCCCTGGCCCTGGCGGCCGCCTGCAGCCGGGCCGGATGCCATGTCTCGACTCTTGAACGCCTGGCCGCAGCCGGGGCGGCGCTCATCAGAGAAACCACGACCGTGCGTGAGGTCCGCCTCACGGCCGCCGTTGAACGCTTCCCGCCCACCGCCGAACAGCAGGCGGCGATCACGGCGGTGGCGGCCTGCCTGCCGGACCAGCATGCGGTGTTCCTGCTCTACGGTGTCACCGGTTCGGGCAAGACCCTGGTCTACATGGAACTGGCCGAGCAGGTCATCGCCAGCGGCCGTCAGGTGCTGCTGCTGCTGCCGGAGATCGGTCTGACCCCGCAGCTGGCCGCCCGGTTCCGCCAACGCTTCGCCCGGGTGGTGATCTGGCATTCGGCCTTCAGCCAGGGTGAACGGGCCCTGCAATGGCATCAGGTGGCCACCGGGGCCGTGGATCTGGTGATCGGCACCCGCTCGGCCCTGTTCGCCCCCCTGCCCCGCCCCGGCCTGATCGTGGTCGATGAGGAGCACGACCAGTCTTTCAAGCAGGACAGCGAGCCGCGCTACCAGGGACGTGACCTGGCGGTGGTCTATGCCCGGCAGCTCGGCATCCCGGTGATCCTGGGCTCGGCCACTCCCAGCCTGGAGACCTATCACAACGCCCGTCAGGGGCGCTATCAGGTCCTGACCCTGCTCAAGCGCCCGGCCGGCGGACGCCTGCCCCAGGCCCGGGTGATCGACATGCGCACTGAATGCCGACGCCAGGGCCGCCAGGCGCTCATCAGCCAGGCCCTGCTCGACGGCCTGAAGACCTGCCAGGCCGCCGGTCAGCAGAGCATCGTCCTGCTCAACCGGCGCGGCTGGAGCCCGGTGGTCAGCTGCCTGGCCTGTGGGGTGCAACTGCACTGCGAACACTGCGATATCAGCCTGACCTACCATCGCCAGGACGAACGGCTGCGCTGCCATTACTGTGGCTACGAGCGCACCATGCCGCAGCACTGTCCGACCTGTGGCGAGACCGGCCTATCAACCCGGGGCATCGGCACCGAGCAGTTGGCCGACACCCTGGCCGCTGCCGTGCCCGGCCTGCGGGTGATCCGGGTCGATGCCGATACCGTGGCCAACCGCCAGGCCCACGCCGCCTTGCTGCGCTCCTTTGCCGAGGGCAGCGCCGACTGCATGGTCGGCACCCAGATGGTGGCCAAGGGCCTGGACTTCCCCCGCGTCACCCTGGTCGGCATCGTTGGCGCCGATCAGGGCCTGGGCGTCCCCGATTTCCGAGCCGGTGAACGCACCTTCCAGCTGATCGCCCAGGTCGCCGGCCGGGCCGGACGCGGACAGGACCCCGGAACGGTCATCGTCCAGGCCTTCGATCCCCAGGCCCTGGCGGTGCGCTACGCCCTCGACCAGCGCCTGAAGTCCTTCTACACCCATGAACTGGCGATCCGGCAACGCTATGGCTACCCCCCCCATGGCGGCCTGCTGCGCCTGGTCTGGCGCGGACCTGAAGCCGCCATCGTGGCGGCGGTGGCCGAGGAAGACGGAGCCGCCCTGCGCGGCGTCCTTGATGACGCCATACTGCTGGGGCCAGGACCGGCCGGCATGCCCTTCCTCCAGGGCCAGCATCGCTGGCATGCCCTGATCAAGACCGCCAGCCGGGGCCTGGCCCAGCGCTTTCTCGACCGCCTGCTCAAGACCGAACCCAAACGCAAGCGCCGGGGCGTCACCCTGATCATTGATGTCGATCCCTACGCCATCCAGTGATCCGCAATCCGGCTGTTGGCTTTATGCTGGAGGCTTTAGGCTTTAGGGCTGCTCTACAAGGCGATATAGCCGGATTCAGCCTGTCACCCTAAATCCCCCCCCTAAATCCGCCCTAAATCCGGCTGTAGGATTGCGGCTGTAGGATTGCTGAACAAGCCGATAGAGACAGATTCGGGCTTTCACCCAAAAGGTGAACCGATTTTGACTGCGTATACGCTTGAGAAGCAACCCTAAGGCCCAAAGCCTAAA
>SLQH01000542.1 GCA_007131555.1 Planctomycetota bacterium
CCAGAGGGCGGCCATCGGCTGGTGGTCTTCGTGTGGAACGATCATCGTGACGAACGCGCCGTCGACCTACAGATTGCCGCCCCCACCGGCACCACCCTGGGCGACGGCGTTCTTGAACAGGTGACCCTCGACGAACAGAGCTGGGATTTTGACATTGCCCAGGAGCCTGCTCCGGTGGTGGACAACGCCTATCGTCTCCAGACCACCATCCCCGGTCGGCGACCGATCAAGATCAGCTTCCCCCTGACCGGCAGCCCGGTTGAAGCCGCCGAGATCAGTCGTCGCCAGTATTTCGCCGATGACATCCTCCAATGGATCCGCCGCGACCAGCCCTGGCAGACCACCATCACCATCCCGGCCGAGGAACTGGCCGGAGCGCGTCGGGCCTGGTTGCGCTGTGTGGTTGAATCCCTGGCCGAGGGCGAGGCCCTGGTCCGCATCGGTGACCAGGAACTCGGCATACCGCGGGCCATGACCGGCAGCAATGTCTGCCGCATTCGCGAAGTGCCGATCGACCTCAGTGCCCTGGGGCCTGACAATCAGCTGACATTCACCGTGGCCCCCGGCAATCATGCCGGATATCTGGTCAACATGGCCAGTATCGTGATTGAGCGATAGCCGTCAGGGAGTGTGTACGCCTGAATCCGGCAGCCACACACCGGCAGCCGGATTGAGGATGAAGGGCCACAGGACCCGTTGGCCTGCCCTGCAGCCTGGCTGAAGGGCCAGGTCCGTTATAGTTTTCATGCAATGGCCGCCTCTCGTTATCGTTTTCGCTTGTCCGTTACAGTTTTCGTGCCCGTCAGGCCCTGTTCCAGAAAGGCTGAAGCATGCCTGGCAGCACGAACATTGACTTGGCCAGTTTTCTTGAAAACGGCGATATTCCCGATGATCTTCCGACTCCAGCAAGACGGCTCGCCCATCACTCAGGGGCGGTGGTGATGTGGGCCACCAGAATGTTCACCCACGAGCTTCGTCACGACCTCTCAAATGTGCCCTGCATGGGAACCCGTCAGCGGCGCCCTTGCCTCGCTTATCTGCTGGTCGGCTTTGAAGACGGTCTCGTTTATTGGTCGTGTGAATCGTGCGGGTTGTGGGGCCGGATTTCGAACTGGGAGCAGACGGTATTTGACCGCAGGCTTGACCCTTGACTGTAGGAGTCCATCAAGGAGCTATCCATCAGAGTCACGGTTCCCGTCCTCAATGAGGCCAGAGATGCGATAGCTGGTGTTCCTGTCACCACCGGGGGTCATGATCATGATGCTTCGAGCAGTGAGGTCCTTGGTGTCTCAGCAGGGATGAGTCGGGTAAGCATTTGGCACGTTTCACGTATTTGGCGTTTACATGGCTTGGCTCGGCCTTTTGGGCCTTGATGTCGCTGACGATTCGTGCCAAAAACTCGGTGGCGGTGGTCGAGTGGGCTGGGCGCGAGGTCAAGCATGTTACTCGGTCCAGCAAGCCCAAGGCAGTTGAAAGTCGGTCGGATCAGCATCAAGATTAAGAGCACATCACAGCATGCAGTGCGCTCTGATCACGGTCGCGAGTCACATTGCTGCGTTACAGTAAGGCAGATGTACGATCGCCTCAAGAACCGGGCCTGTCAGGTCAGTAACAGAAGGAGCCACATATGCACATCTGCGATGACGTGCCCACACCGCCATTCTGGCTGGCCATGATACCGGTGCTGGTCACTGGCGTCACCCTGTCTTATTCGGTGTTTGTGCTAGACACGCAACCGCACTTTTCGTTGTTTTTGGGCGGCGTCACCGCTGGTCTGTGCGCTTACTGGCATGGTGTGCCCTGGCCGACAATCAAAGAAGGATTCAAGCTGTCCATCAGTCGGACGATTCCATCACTGATTATTCTGCTTATTATCGGGATGCTGATCGCTGTGTGGATCGCTAGCGGAATTGTTCCTGCCCTGATGGTGCTGGGCCTTGAGGTCTTGGTAGCTCGCTGGTTCCTGCCGTTGATTTTGTTGTTTTGCAGCGCCATGTCCTTGATTACCGGCAGTTCCTGGTCGACGATCGGCACCATCGGGGTGGCAGCGATCGGCGTAGGAGAAGGTCTGGGCTTTCCCCCGGCAATGACCGCTGGCGCGGTGGTCTCAGGTGCTTTCTTCGGTGATAAGATTTCACCCATGTCTGACTCAACCAACTTGACGCCGTCAGTGCTAGGGGTGCATTTGTTCGATCACATCAAGCACATGCTGTACACCACGCTCCCCAGTCTAGGGCTCTGCCTGATCGCCTTTACAGTGATCGGCTTTTTCGTTGCCAGTAACGGTGTCAATTCGGATGTCGCGGTCTATACTGATCCTATTCGCGAGCACTTCAATCTGTCGCTATGGCTGGCGCTGCCGCCGCTGATGGTGATTGTGTTGATCGTCAAAAAGGTTCCGGCCATCCCGAGTTTGATCGCTGGCGTCTTGATGGGAGGCTTGGCGTATCTTGTGTTACAGGATGGCCAGTTGTCGGTGTTGTCCGATCTGATCCACACCGGGGTAGCGATGGATACCGGTAATCAGGAAATAGACGAACTGTTTTCGCGCGGTGGCATGGAAAGCATGTACAGCGTCGTCATCTTGGCAATGATCTCCCTCTCCCTGGGCGGTATCCTGAATTATACGGGAATGCTGCACAGCATCGTGAAAAAAATGTCGCGCCTGTTGAATAGTCTCGGCAACTTGACCACCATGGTTGTGTCGACATCGTTTTTCGTCAATCTGTTCAGCGCTAATCAATACTTGGCGGTCATCTTGCCGGGCCAGATGTATGAAGAGTGCTACCGAGAGCAAAGCCTCAAACTGAAGAACCTCACAAGAACCCTGGAGGCCGGTGGCACCCTGACGGCACCGCTGATTCCCTGGAATACCAGTGGTGTCTTTGTGTATGCGGCAATGGGTGTGCCGGTCATGGCCTATGCTCCATATGCGCTGCTGTGCTGGCTGACAGCGTTGATTGCGATCGGCTTTGCATATTTCAATATCAGTGCACCCAGAGTCGAACCAACGGCGGAAGAGCCGGAAGATCAGCAATAGGTAAGCCTCATTTCGGCTGGAGCCTGTCGGCTGTAGGGTTGCTCTACAAGGCGATAAAGAAAGGTTCGGGCTTTTGCCCAGAATGTGAACTGGTTCTGGCTGCATATGTCCGCTTGAATTAGAGCCCAGCTGCCGTTTTTAGGGTATTAGGGTAAGCGGTAAAGTCGCAGTCATGTCTCCGCTTGATGCCGAAGATAGGGCCCTGCTGCGATTGTTGACATCATTGCCCGATAGCACGGGTGATGGTGTAGATGCGTCCGAAGGTCACCTCAGCGCCGCGCTCATGGTCACGGGCCAGGCTGCGATAGATGCCGCGGCCGGTTGGGGTGGTGTCGTAGGGGTTGAGCGGTCCGCGTCCCCAGTCGTCGTTATTGACGTAGACACGCCCGTCACGGTAGCTGCGGTAGCCGATCAGTTCGCTGCGGTCGGGGGGGCCGATGCGCAGGATTGATCCGGGGGCGGTTGGCAGGGCGCCGATGCCACCGACATGCAGGATCATGTCGTCTGGGCTGCAGTTGCGCATCAGGCGGCCACTGGGTCGCCGCCGTCCGTCTCCAGTGAGGATCAGGGTCAGACGCAGGGCTTCGGGATAGGGCCACTGGCCGCCACCCAAGTGATGACCGACTTCAAAGTAGGGAGGGGTCCAGACCTCACGATAGTCGCTGTCCCAGCTGGTGGTCCAGAAACGGCCATGTATCGGCACTTGGGCCAGGGGGCTGGTCATTGACGGAGCACTGCCATCGTCGGTGGCCGGCAGGCCAACGACCCAGGCGCCGAAGTGCAGACAGCCGGTGGTGATGATTTCGCCGGGAATGCTGCTGCTGTCTCGCAAGGTCGGCAGGTCGTCATCGTCCAGGTTGTCATAATCATACTGCCCCAAGGGGTTATACCTGTTCACATCGTCAAAGCTGTTGAATTCGCGCCGTAACAGGCGTTCGTGATCATCGAGTCCGTAGAGCACGAAGCGGGTGGTGGCCCGCCGCGAGGCGTCAAGCTGGCCTCGCCCGATGTCGATGGTCCAGCCGACCACGCAACTGCCGGTTGCCGGGTTGTCGACGCGGGCATAAAAGCGTCCACCCTGGGCCGCCGGAACGGCTCTGGCCAGGTCGGCATCAATGCGGCCGATGACGGCCATGGCTTCGTCGTTGGCGGCCCGGCCCTGGGAGCCAGCCTGATAGATGGTTCCGGCAGCGGCCAGGATGCCGACCATGGCGACCGACAGGGTCATGAAGATGCCGCAGGCGATGAGGACCTCGGCCAGGGTCATGGCGCGGCGGGTGCTCATCGCACCGGCTCGCTTTCCAGGACCCTGCTGGCGGCCCGAGCCCGCAGGGTGATGG
>SLQH01000053.1 GCA_007131555.1 Planctomycetota bacterium
AACTGGTCCAGGGCATGATGGCCAAGAATCCGGAGTGGCGCTTCCAGAACTGCAGCGAATGCCTGGAAGAGATCGCCAAGGCCCGGGCCGCCCTGGATGCCCCAGATCCGACGCCGCGACCGGCAGCCGCCTCCCCGGCCCGCCGCAGCGCCAATCGGCGTGATGGCCCGGCCCGCTCCAGCCAGTCGTCCTATGCCCCTCCCACTGGCCACGCCTCCATGATCCGCCTCGGCATGATCGGCCTGCTGATCGTCGGGGCCGGCATGGCCTTGTTCCATCTGCGACCGCTGTGGCAGGAGCGCCCGCCCTTGGCACCGACGCCGGATGAAGACCACAGCACTGAAGACCCACAACAAGGCGACGAACGCGAACGCCGCCAGCATGCCGCCAACGGCAACGACGCGCCTTCCAGCCCGTCAGAGCAGGCCTGGCGTCAGACCGTAGACAGCGTCGCCAGGCTGCGCAGCGACAATGCCTGGCTCCAGGCCGAACACGCCATCCGCCAGTTCATCACTCGCCACGGTAACGATCAGGCCGCTGCCAGCATCGCCGGCAACCACTTGAGCCAATTGCGGTCCGAGGCGGATCGTTGGTATCATCAACAGGTGGCCTTGCTGCCACCAGCCAACGAACGCAACCTGAAGGAACGTCTGCTGCGCCTCAGTGACCTGCGTCTGCGGGTCCTGTCGACCAACCGCTCCAGCGTTGAAGCGCTGTACGCCTCCACCCTGGACTCGTTCGCCCGCTTGATCGCCTCGGCCCGGCGTCAAGCCGTCAATCATCTTGAAGCCGGCAACCTCGACGAACTGCGCACTGTCGCCAGCCATCTCGAAGCGATCTTTGCCGATACCCCGGCCTGGGGCCTGTATCGCCAGCTGACCGCCCGGCTGGAGGAAGCCAGCGGTATCACCTGGCACGGCAATTGGCCAGCCACCCACGCCGCCTTCGCGACCGCCCAAGGAGAACAGGCGCTGGCCGCTGGGGCTGCCATGCTGCTGCGTGGCGAACACGCTGCCGCGATCGCCCTGCTCCTGGGCGATGACAGTCTGGCTCGTGGCCGTCTGGCCGAACGCCGCCAACAACTGCTGGCCTCAGACACCTTGCTGATCGACTTCTCGGCCCCGGCCGACATCCAACATGTCAACGCCTCCATCGGCCGGGTGGAATTGCGCAACAACAGCCTCACCAGCAGTGACGAGATCGTGTCCTTCCTCTGTTCGGCACCGATCAAGGGCGATCACTGGGAACTGGCGATTGACATCGACACCAGACCCGATGACCAGGCCACCGTCCAACAGGCTGTGATCAGCCTGGTCGATGGTCAACAGGTGCTGCTGGGGATGTCCCTTGATGAGCGTCTGATCAAGATCCAGGGTCAAGGCCCCGATGGCAGCTTCCAACAACAATCCAGCCTGGAACGCCGCCGGGCGACCATTCGCGTCCTGATGTCAGATGGGCTGCTCAAGCTCTTGATCGATGACCAATTGCTGCTGCACGACCAGCCCCTCCAGGCTCCGGCCGACGGGCGCCTGCGCTTCGACATCTCCGGCATGCGCTGGCACCTGCATCATCTGCGCATCATCGGCGGTCAAGGCCGATGAGCCGACCGGTCATCGCCCTGACCTGTGGCGATCCGGCCGGGGTCGGCCCGGAACTGTGCTGCCGGGTGGCCAACGACCCGGCCATCCAGCGCCTCTGCCAGCCGGTGGTGGTCGCCGATCCGGATCTGCTGCAGCGGGTCTGCCAGCATCTCAACCTGGCCCTGCCAGCGGATATCGACCCGGTCCGGGTAGCGGAGTTCTCGGCCCCGGCGCTGGTACCGGGCACCATCACGGCCGCCAACGGCCACCTGGCGGCAGCGGCCGTCGAGCGGGCCATCGCCGCCTGTCAGGCCGGCCACTATGCGGCCATGGTCACCGCCCCCCTGTGCAAGGCCGCCACCCAGGCCGCCGGCCTGCCCTTCCCAGGCCATACCGAACTGCTGGCGGCCCGCTGCGGTCAGCCCCAGGTGGCGATGATGATGTACGATCCGCGCATCGCGGTGGTGATGAGCACCTGCCATCAGGCCCTGGCCGGGGTCGCGGCCGCCCTGACCAGCGACCGCATCATCTTCTGCGCCCAGGCCCTGGCCACAGCCCTGGTCCGCCTGCGCCAGACCCCCCAGGTCAGCCTGGCGATGCTCGGCTTCAACCCCCATGCCGGCGAGGGTGCCCTGTTCGGCGATGAGGAGGCCCGCATCATCGCCCCGGCCGTGCACGCCCTCCGGGCCCAGGGCCTGGACATCAGCGACCCCCTGCCGCCGGACACCGCCTTCACCCCGGCTGCCCGCCAGCGCTACCACGGCCATGTCTGCCACTATCACGACCAGGCCCTGATCCCCTTCAAGGCCCTGGCCTTTGACGACGGGGTCAACATCACCCTGGGCCTGCCCATCATCCGCACCTCGGTCGACCACGGCACCGCCTTCGATCTGGCCTGGACCGGCCAGGCCAGCGATCGCAGCCTCAAAGCCGCCATCGCCGCCGCCGTGCATCTGGCAGCGACAGCCCCAGCACCGATCTGTCGATGAACAGATCACAGACCCCGGTCTGAACCCGGCATTCTTCGGCACGCTTGCCGCTATTCTTCACCCATGCAGACCCACGTCACCTTCTCCCACGACATCAGCTACCCCCTGATCTGCACCCAGGGGGCCTTTGATCCCGGCAATCAGGCCCTGGCCGGGGTCCTGAGTCCGGACGCCACCGGGGTGGCCAGGGTCCTGGTGGTGATCGATGGCGGTCTGGCCCTGGCCCAGCCTGATCTGGAAGCCCGCATCCAGGCCTGGTTCACCGCCCATCGTGACCAGGGTCGTCTGTTGGCCGCCAGTCCGGCCATCGTCACCGGCGGCGAGGCGGCCAAGCAGGGTCTTGAAACGGTCCAGCAGGTGGCCCGGCTGGCCCTTGAGGCCGGTCTGTGCCGCCACTCCTACATCCTCGCCATCGGCGGGGGCGCAATGCTTGATGCCGTCGGCATGGCTGCCGCCCTGGTCCATCGCGGCCTGCGCCTGGTCCGGATGCCCAGCACCGTCCTGGCCCAGAACGATGCCGGCGTAGGGGTCAAGAACGGCGTCAACTGGGAGGGTCACAAGAACGCCCTCGGCTGTTTCGCCCCCCCGCATGCGGTGGTCAATGACCATGACCTGCTGACCAGCCTGAGCGACCGCGACTGGCGGGCCGGCATCGCCGAAGCCTTCAAGGTGGCCCTCATCAAGGATGCCGACCTCTTGGCCTGGCTGCTGCATCGGTGCCCCGATCTGGCCCGACGCGACCTGCCGACCATGGCCGAACTGGTCCGCCGTACCGCCCTGTTGCACATCGACCATATCGCCCACGGCGGCGACCCCTTCGAGACCGGCAGCAGCCGACCCCTGGATTTCGGCCATTGGGCGGCCCATCGCCTGGAGACCATCAGCCGTCACCGCCTCAACCACGGTGAGGCGGTGGCCATCGGCATGGCCATCGACCTGGGCTATGCCGTCCGCCGCCTGGGCTTCCCGGCCACCGCCTGCTCCCTGATCCTCGACGGCCTGCGCAGCGTCGGTTTCCAGCTCTGGGACCCGGCCCTGGAACTGGTCGACGGCCACGGGCAGCGACGCATCTACGGCGGCCTGGAGGACTTCCGAGCCCACCTCGGCGGCCAACTGACCATCGCCATGCCCGACGGCATCGGTCGCCGCCAGGACATCCACGAGATCGACACGACCACCCTGGACGCGGTCTTGGAGCACCTGCGGTCGATGGCTGGCAGCACGGCCGCGCCCAGAGCACGCAGACCAAACTCTTCGTCAGCGACGTAACGGCAGGACCCGGATGGCATAGGCCCGCGCCGGATCGAGGTCATCGTAACGATGGTCCCGCTGCGGCCCGATACGGGCGATGGTATGACCGGGGCGCAGGGCGCTGACCACGGTCTGGGGCTCATCGGCCCGGGCGACGCGCAGCACCACCGACCGCCCGACTGGGCGCTCTGCAAGCGGTTCAGCCGCTGGGCTGACCGGAGCTGCGACCTCCGGCTGGGCGGCCAGTGCACCATCCTCATAGGCCGCCGGCTGGGGCTGCCGCCAGCCCTGCCACAAGACCAGGCCAAACAGCAGACCGGCAGCCGTGGCCACCAATCCGGCCACCCGCTGCCAGCGCCCGGCCAGCCTGCGGCCCTCACCTGCCGGCCGCATCAGGCGCAGGGCCCCCTCAAGGCGCAACTGCTCGACATAGATCCGACGAGCCTGCTGATCACCGTTGAGGGCCGCCTCAAGCGCACGCCGACCCGGCTCATCCAGAACCCCATCAAGATGATCCTGGATCAGGGCCCGCAGGCGATAGGGATCACAGGCAGAAG
>SLQH01000083.1 GCA_007131555.1 Planctomycetota bacterium
AAAATATATATGCGATGGACTCGAACGCAGTGTGCGAGTTCATTTTTTACCCGGTGTTTTCTTTGAGCCGAAATTAACAATTAACGATGAGGCTGTCTTGGGTATTGAAAAAGAAACGACTCATCAACAGGAGGTCTTGCTAGGACTGGAATGGACTATTGCCGTAATGGATAATACGCAAGTTGATTTATCTTTGTTTCCCAAAATGAATCTAGCAGGCCATCAGATTTTACAGTTAGACATTAAAGTCGACGGACGCTTTAATCTATCGTATCGTTTTTCGGTGTCGTTGTGCGAGAACATTGAGGTTCACGTGGTTGATGATGGTGTTTATGTTCATGCTGATCCGAATTTGCTGGCGCGACTTTGTGACTCGCAGTTATTCGACTTGGGCACAAAATCGGACCCTGACCTCATGTGGCATGCTAAGAAATATTCGTATGGTCAACTTGAGGGAGCGATAATAGTTCATGCAGTTTCTGGCCTGGAGTATCCGCCTGTGCCGACTTACGCTTGGTCTAAAGTCCAGGAAGGCGGCGAGTCGTCGTTTGCGCAATCGACTGGAGTCGCAGATGCTGTCGTCCAAGAAGGAGCCGGGTCAGTTTTTAAGCAATCGACCGGAATTGGCGACGGAGCCCAGCCTTATATGAATTGGAATGCTTCCGTGCGAGGTGTTGGCTCCTTCGATTTTTATTTGTATCCGGATGCTACTGATAATACTCCTGACTCCCTTCGCTTGGTCGTCAAGATGGGGAATAGACTTGTCTTGTCTCACGGATTCATTGCTGGAGAAGATATTGAAGTGCATGTTAATGGCGATGAAATATACATGAAGGACAGAAAACGTCATCAAATCACCCTTCCCCCGGACACCCCACCCGATACCACCACGCCGTCCCAGCCACCGGAGCCGACACCATGACCAGACACCACAGCGGATCGCCGGGGGCGGGGTGGTAGTGCCAGGTCAGGGTGCCGGTGCCTGAGACGAGGCCGTGGGTGGTAGCGACCAGGACTCCTTTGTAGTAGCAGTCGAGCTGGTCGGGGCGGAAGTACATGTCGTAGGTGATCGTGACCAGACTTGGGTCTGGACCGAGGGCATGGCAGGTGCGGTTGGGAAACATGGAGACAGACACAAAATCGGGCGGGAAACATGGAGACAGACACAAAATCTGAGGGTCTGCTAGACCTGACGCCGCCGCATCCTGGTGGCATGTGGCAGGCGCTGGTGACCGCATAGTCAGTCTGTACAGATAGGCTGACACATCACCTGACTGGGTCTTTTGGGTTTTGATGCCGCTCGCCTTGCCTCGGTAACGCCAATGCTGCTGCGCTTGTTCAGGATCAAGCAGCGGCAAGACATGTGCCCATAAGACGGATTGCTGTCCCTATGTCATCGCTGGTCTGGGCCGGGCTCAGTGCGGCAGGGCATCGTAGAGCATCTGTGTCGCACGTTCTTCGTAACGGCGCAGGCCGGCGGCGTGGCGACGAAATCCGGAACAGATCCGGGCGCGATGCAGTTGGTGGCATCCGGAGCAGACGGTAGCCCGGTGGCGGGCACGGTGCTGGCGGTACAGACACCAGGCCATGATCAGGAGCAGCCAGGACGCCGCTGCGACCACGGCCCGATCCGTTCCCAGCAAGGCCAGGGGCAGGCTCACCGACATGCCCAATGCCAGGCGCAGGACATCACGGAACGGCCGGGGCCAATATCGGTACCAAAACGGCAGGCTGCCGCCCAGCACCAGGGCCAGGACCGGGCCATGGATGGTCACGGCCAGCGGCCGCATCCACAGGACCATGGCCAGTCCGCAGCCCAGACCACCATAGGCACAGGCGCAACTGCGACACAGATGCAAGCGCCCCAAGCGCAATACGTCGCCCCGGAAGCGGGCGCACAGCGGCTTGTGGGCCCAGCGCGTTGGCCAGCTGTGCCATAGCAGGACCAGATGCAGGCGCAGGCGCAGCCACAGACCGGGTCGGGGGATGATCATGGTCCTCGCTGCTGCATGGTGTCCAGCATTTCAGCCAGGATGTTGCCCACTGCCCCGGTCGGGACATAGTTGACGACTGGTTCGATGCGTACTGCAGTGCCGTGTATCACCACTTGGGAGCCGCCCTGGTTGGCTCCGGCCAGATCAAAGTCGACATTGATGATGGCGTTGGCTCCCAGGCGCTTGGCCATCTGGACCATGCGATCGACGGCCCGTTGTCGGGATTCATCGCCCAGGCTTGTATAGGAGTCCAGTTCGCCGCCGGTCACCTGCTTGCAGCCCATGGCGCAGTCCTGGCCCATGTCCTTGGCCCGCACCGAGATGCCCCAGACCATGCCCTTGTACTCCATGATCTCGTAGCCGTCGAAGCCAGCGGCCCCGGACATGATCACCCGTCCGGAACCGATGTGTGGTCGGGTACCGACCAGTAGATCGTGGCGCTGTCGGCTCATGACTCGTCCTCCAGGGCGGCTCCGCAGCTGCTGCAGCACGTGGCTTCAAGGTGTTCGGTTGTGCAACGCTCGCCACAGGCCGGACATCGCCAGTGCCGTCGGCTGGCGACCGAGCGCAGATAGCACAGCAGGCCGATGGTCAGGACAACGACCAGGGCCACACCCCAGACGATGAGGGGTTCCATGATATGTCCTCCTGGAAGTCGGGGAGAGATGGCCATGAAACCCGCCAAGGATTCAATCCATCCAGGCTCCTTGGTCAGCATCCTTGCTGCCAAGAAAAGAGCAAGGGCGGAAACCAGGGAAGGGAAAATCGTCCGGCATGGCGCTGAGAGGTTGCGACCGATCATGAAGAGCTTGTTCAGGATGGCCGGGCGGTGTAGCGGCCACTGCCCAGTTCGACCAGCAGGTATGCGCCCTCGCGCTGGCCCTCCGGAGCCGGGCCGTCCCAGATCAGGCTGCTGGCGCTGCCCAGGGGCAGTCGGCAGCGGGCGCGGCAGTTGGGCGGGATGGTGATCCGGTAGGCCCAGCCGCCCTCGGCCGCCTGCCAGGCCACTTCCCAGGGTCCGGCGATGCTGTCGTAGCGGTAGCCGGCGTGGCGCCAGCCGCCGTCGGGGTGGGGGGCGATGCGGGCTAGGCGGTAGCCGGGCTCCAGCGGTGCCAGGCCGCAGATCCAACGATAGAAGAAGCTGCCGACCGAACCATAGGCATAGTGGCTGTAGCTGTTCATCGGATCATCCGGCCGCTGACCGGCGACCCAGCCGTTCCAGCGCTCCCAGATGGTGGTGGCGCCCTGGGCGATGGAGTAGCCCCAGCCAGGATAGTCCTGGGTGTGCAGCAGGGCGTAGGCCAGGTCGAGGTGGCCGTGGTCGGCCAGCATCGGCAAGAGGTCGGTGATGCCCACGAAGCCGGTGGCCAGGTGATCACCCCGGCGGTGGATGTCGGCGGCCAGATGGGCGGCGGCTACTGGGCGCTGCGCAGGGTCCAGCAGGTCGAAGGCCAGGGCCAGTACGTAGCCGGTCTGGGTGTCCTCGCCGATGCGGCCATCGGCGTGTACGAAGGTGCGGTGGAAGGCAGCCCGGGCGGCGGCGGCCCGCTGGCGTAGTGCGGCGGCGGCGGTCTGGTCACCGGCCGCCTCGCCGGCGCGGGCGGCCAGACGGCAGGAGTGGATGTAGTAGGCGGTCTGGATCAGGGCCTTGGGGGTCTTCCCGGAGCGGTCCATCAGGGCCTTGCCGGTGGGCGGGGCATCGTTGTCGGGCGCCAGCCAGTCGCCGTAGCAGAAATTGCGGCGACGGGTGCCGTCAGCTTCGACATACTGGGCGCAGTAGTCGCACCAGCCGCGCATCAGCGGCCAGGCGGCGGCCAGCAGGTCCGGGTCGCCGTAGTGCAGGGCCAGGACATGGGGCAGGACCGTGGCCACATCACCCCAGGCGGCGTCGGCGCCGCTGCCGCGCACCCGGGCCGGGATGAAGTCCGGGATGCCACCGTCGTCACCACGGGCGTCGTCGATGTCAGCCAGCCACTTGCGGAAGAAGGCCTCGCAGTCGGCGTTGCCGATGGCGGTGGCGGCGAAGACCTGGGCGTCGCCGGTCCAGCCCAGGCGCTCATCGCGCTGCGGACAGTCGGTGGGCACCTCCAGGAAGTTGGCGCGCATGGTCCAGCGGATGTTGGATTGCAAGCGTTCGATCATCGGCTCGCTGCAGGTGAAACGACCCGCCTCTGGGGTGTCGCTGCCCAGGGCCAGGACGCGCAGGGCACAGAGCGGCAGCGGCTCGCGCAGGCCGGTGATCTCGACGTAGCGGAACCCGTGGAAGGTGAAGCGCGGTTCGAAGACCTCGCCGGGTTCGCCGCGGCAGATGTAGCAATCGGTGGCCTTGGCCGAGCGCAGGTTGTCGACATACAGGCTGCCGTCGGGCTCCACCATCTCGCCGTGGCGCAGGCGGATGATGGTGCCGGCCGGCTGGTCGAGGGTCAGGCGCACGATGCCGGCCAGGTTCTGGCCGCAGTCGTAGATCCAACTGCCATCGCCGGCCGGGGTGCAGCTGCGCATCGGCAGCTCGGCCAGCACCCGCACCGGCACGCCGGGATGGGCCAGCAGGCGCACGGAGTCGCGCTCGCGTTGGGCCGCCGGCAGCCAGCCGGCATCGCTGGCATCCACCGTACACCAGGCCGGATCACAGCGCCGGCCATCGACGTGCTCGCCATGCAGCAGGCTGGCCTCCAGCACGGCGCCATGGCCGGCCTGCCAGGAGGCGTCACTGGCGATCACCTCGTGACGACCGTCGTCGTAGCCCAGGTGCAGCTCGCCGAGCACTTGCAGCGGATCATTGTCGCCGGCGTAGAAACCGGCTGGCCAGGGACCGATCTGGCCTTTCCACCAGCCGCCGGCCACGATCGCTCCCAGGCAATGGGCACCGGGGGTGAGGCGGTCGGTGAGATCGAACAGACGATAGTGCAGGCGCTGGCGGTAGTCGGTCCAGCCGGGGATGAAACGGTCCTCGGTCAGGCGCTGGCCATCCAGCCAGGGCTCGACCAGCCCCCGGGCGCTGATCACCAGCCGCGCCCAACGCAGACCGGTGTCAACCTGGAAACGGCGGCGGAACTGCGGCAGGGGCGGCAGCGCCGGCACCGGATGGTGCAGCCACTGGGCCTGCCAGGGCTGATCGCGCAGGCCGGTGATGAAGTGGGCCGGGGCGCTGGGGGCCGAGACCTGCCCGCTCTCATCCCAGACCTGCACCTGCCAAGTGTAGCGGGTCAAGGGGCGCAGCGGCGTGCCGGCATAGCGGACATGGTGCTGACGATCGTCGTCAACCCGGCCGCTGTCCCAGCACACCGCGCCGTCCTCATCGCAGACCTGGATACGCCAGGCCTGTTGGCGGTGGTCATGGCCATCGGCCGTCAGCCACCACGAGAACCGGGGCCGGTCCTCATCAAGGCCGTGGGGGTCATGCAGCGATTCGGTACGCAGTTGGGTGGGATGCATGGGTGCTTTCTCGATGGACGAAAGGGGGCTCACGGCGCGGTCGGCCAGGCGGTCAGCAGGTCCTGGTCCCAGCTGTCGGCAAAACGTTCGGCGATGCAGCGCAGCTGGGCGTCGCTCAAGGCCTGGCGCAGGCCGCCGGCGGCCAGGGCGCTCAGGCAGATGCCGGCCGTCTTCTCAGCGACATGGATGCGCCCGAAGGCCTCGTCCAGATTGCGACCGGCGCCGACCATGCCGTGGTATTCCCATAGGGCCAGGCAGCGCCGTTCCAGGGCGGCGGCCGTGGCCTGGGCCAGGTCCAGGCTGCCGGCCAGCATCCACGGGATGAATGCAACCCCGTTCGGGAAGACGGCCATGCATTCGGCATGCATCCGCCACAGGATGGTGCTCAGCAGGGCGGTGTCGAGCCGGGGGATGACGTAGGTCAGGGCGATCAGGTGCGGGGTGTGGGTATGGATGACGGCGTGTTCGCGGCCATCGCTGGCCCGCATGCGGGCGGCATGGGACAGCAGGTGGGCGGTCAGTTCGGAGGTCGGGCCGCCGTGCGGTTCGTAGCCCCAGAGGATGCGATAGGCCGCCCCCTGGTCATCGAGTTCGATCAGTCCCAGATTGCGCTCCGGGTGCAGTTCGATGTTGCGCAGGTAGCGGCCGGTGCCGGTGACGACGAAGCGCTCGCCGGCCAGGGCCGGCACGGCCAAGGCCAGGGCCTGCCAATCGCCGGGCGGGGTCAGCGCGGCGGTCGCATCCCGTTGCTGGGCCGACAGCCGCAGGCTGATGTTGCCACCGTTGGCTTCAGTCCAGCCGCGATCCCACAGATCCCGTCCGGTGGTGATCATGGTGGCGATGATCTGGTCAAGGCTCATGTGACAGCTTCCTTCAGGCGCTGATATTCCTGCACCGAGTGCCGCATCATGCGTTGGAGCACGGTGCGACAAGCGGGATCGGCGGCCCGGTTGACCAGTTCACCGGGATCGTCTCCCAGATGGTAGAGTTCGGGCCGATCCGGGCCATTGTCGACGTATTTCCACTCACCGGCGACATAGCAGCCGGGATGGATGTAGAGGTGCTCGTGGGCGCCGTCCGCCTCGCCGCGCAGCAGCGGGGCCAGATCCTGGCCATCACAGACCGGCAGGGGCTCGGCCCCGGCGGCGGCCAGGAAGGTGGCCGGCAGGTCCAGCAGGGACACCAGGCCCTGGCAGCGCCGGCCGCCCTGGGCCTCGGGGTGGCGGATGATCATCGGCACCCGGACCAGGGAGTCGTAGCTGCCATGGCCCTTGTGATAGAGGTAGTGTTCGCCCAGGTGGTCGCCGTGGTCGGCGGTGAAGACCACGATCGTGTCGCGGTCCTGACCGCGTTCAGCCAGGCCATCGAGGATGCGGCCGATCCACTCGTCGACCAGGGTCACGGTGGCGTAGTAGCGGGCGATCATCTGGCGTTCGACCGTCTCGGGCAGCATCGCTGCCAGCGCCTCGGGGTCGGGCAAAATACGGGGGTCGCGCAGGGCCTCGGCCACCCGCTGACGGGGGAAGGGCCGGTCGCGGCTCGGCCCCCAGTTGAGCGGCGGGCGGAAGTCACGGAAGTGCTCGATGCGCACCAGGTGGTCGAGGGGCATGTCGCGCAACTGCCGGGGCGAGCGACGGGGCAGGACGATGGCAGCCGGATCGTAGAGGGCGTCCAGGCGGGCCGGCGGATCGTAGGGATGATGCGGCGAACAGAAGCTGACCCAGGTGAACCAGGGCTGGTCGCCCAGTCCGGCGAGGTGCTGCTCCGCCTGCGAACCGATCCAGGCATCAATATGGCAGTCCTCGTCCAGCGGATGGCGCACGGCCCCGTGATAGGTGGTGTAGTCCGGCTCCAGGTCGGGGCGCATCCAGGTGTGGGCGGCATGGAAGTCATGGCCGCGATCCAGCAGCCACTGATGGTAGTGGTCGATGGTGCCCTTGCGGTTGAAGTTGAACTTGCCGTTGGCGATGGCCTGATGGTCGAGGCCCATATCGGCCTCATCGGCGGCCCCGACATGGCGCTTGCCGATCAGGGCGGTGTGGTAGCCGTGCCGTTGCAGATGGCGGGTGACGGTGGGCACGCCCTGGGCCAGGGACACGCTCTGGTTGCGCAGCGCGCCGTGGCGCAGCACATGCTGACCGGTGAAGATCGAGGTACGGGCCGGAGAGCACGGCGGCTGCGGGGTGTAGGCGCGGTCGGAGACCAGGCCCTCGGCGGCCAGGCGGTCGAGGTGGGGGGTGCGGACCACGCGGTCGCCGGCGCAGCCCAGCACGCGGGGATTGTGCTGGTCGGTGGTGATCAAAAGGATGTTGGGGCGTGGGCGCATGGGGAGATCTCGTCCGGTTCAGGTCATGGGTGCTTCGTCGTAGCCCGGCAGGTGCAGACGGTAGTCGGCGTAATCCTGGACCAGCAGGCCGGCATCAGGATCGGCGTAGCGCTGCGAGAAGTCGATCCGGGGCCAGCGTCGCTGGGCGCCATCGCCCTCCAGGTACTCGTCATGGCCGGCGGCGATCAACTGCTGCCACAGGTCCGTGCGCAGGGCCGTCTGGGCTGCGGCCGCCGCCGGGTCGGCGGTCCGGTTGACCAGCTCATCCGGATCGCTGACACGATCAAACAGGAATTCCTGGTCGTCACCGGCCGAGTAGACGTACTTCCAGGCCCGGTTGACCGCCATCAACAGGGCCCGGCCATTGACGGCGAACTGCGAGTAGACCGTGCGGTCCGGATCGGCCCCGGCGGCTAGGGGGGCCAGGTCCAGGCCATCATGGGGCAGATCGTCGGTGCCGCTGCCGACCGCCGCCAGACAGGTCGGCAGCAGGTCGACCAGCGAGGTGGCGGTGGCGCAGCGGCCACCGGCCGGGAAGCGGCCGGGCAGACGGGCCAGCAAGGGCACCCGCGCCGACGGGTCGTGCATGCTGCGTTTGCCGAAGCAGCCGTAGTCGCCTAGGAGTTCGCCATGGTCGGAGGAGAACAGGATCAAGGTATTGTCGAGCTGGTCGCAGTCCTCCAGGGTGCTGAGGATGCGACCGATTTGGAAATCAACGAAGGAGATGCAGGCATAATAATAGGCCGTGGCGGTGCGGATGAAGTTGAGGTCCAGGCCCCGATCGCGGTACTTGTAGCGGTTCTGGTGGTGGTTGACCCAGGTCATCAGCTCGGCCCGGTGCTCGGGCAGACGCGGCAGTGGCATGGCCGGGGTGCGGTAGAGCCGATGCCAGGGCTTGGGCGGGGAGAACGGTGGATGCGGATGGATGAAGCTGGCAAACAGATGCCAGGGTTGCTGCCCGGCAGCGGCTTCACGGATGAAGTCGCAACTGCGGTCGCCGATCCACTGGCTGGGATGGGCCGCCATCGGCAGGGTGGAGATCTGCGGCACATAGTACATCTCGCTGCGGGCCCCATGGGCTTCGCGATGGTCATGGCCGTGGTCGCGCAGCCAGGCGATGTAGTCGTCCTGGTCGGGATCGGAGGTGCATTCCTCCTGCACCAGACGGGCGTGATAACCGCGCAGGGCGGCGCGGTCGGGGGTGAAGTGGCATTTGCCGATGGCCTGGGTGCGGTAGCCGTGGCGGGCGAGCAGGGCCGGCAACGAGGCGCCGTTGTCATCCATCATGCGGCCGTTGTCATTGCAGCCGGTGTGGAAGGGGTAGAGGCCGTAGTGGAGGCTGCAGCGGGCCGGGATGCAGACCGGCGAGGGCGAGAAGGCGTTGGTGAAGGCCGTCCCCTCGTTGGCCAGGCGGTCGAGATGGGGGGTGCGGATCACCGGGTTGCCGAGGGCTTGGATGGTATCGGCCCGCTGCATGTCGGTGAACAGGATCAGGATGTTGGGTGATGTGGTCATGATGTGGGCAGTATCTGACCCATAGGTGCCCAGACCATGACGATCGTGCTGGAGACGCGCACTATGGTTCCAGAGCGCCTGAGATGACCGTAAAAGACAATAAATGCGTGAATGTTGCAGGAATGACGGGGCCTTACTAGGCTATCGTATTATGATAGGGGTCAACATCCAGGCGATTGCTCGGCTGTTCGTGCCCGGTGCCGACGTCCTCCCGTATCCATGAAAGGTCACGTCACATGCGTCCGTTACTGATCCTGATCCTCTGTACCGGTGTCCTGGCCGCAGGTGAACTGCCGTATGGGCATAGGTATTTCTATCCGTCATCCGAACGGCCGGTCGGCTGGCGTGGTGATGGCAACGGTGCGTGGCCTGGGGCCACGCCGGTGACCTCCTGGGATGCCGGCACAGGCCAGCATGTGGCCTGGAAGACGGCCATGCCTGGACCCAGCTTCTCCCAGCCGATCGTGGTCGGTGACAAGGTCTTCGCCTTGGCCGATCCGGCCCTGATGGTCTGTCTGAGTGCCCGTGATGGGCGGATCCTGTGGCGGGTGCCATGGATCACTCCACCTTGCTGCCTTCCGAGAACGCCAGGAACTATGCCGATGCGGTGGTCTACTGGGAGGAGGTCAGCCGGCTCTACAATGCCTGGCGCCACCGCCGTGGCGGTCCGGAACTGCTGGCGGCGGCCGACCGGGCGGCCGAGGAGCATGGTTTTGGCAGGAATCGGCCTGGTCAGGCGAACTATAACGTCCTCGGAGGATCCGGTCGGAGTGCGCGCAACCATCCCACGGTTCAGCGCCTGCAACAGGACCAGCAGCGTTTCGGGTTCTATTATCTGGACAACTGGGATGCCTGGATGACCAGCACCTTCGCCACCCCGGTCAGTGATGGACAACATGTCTATGCCTACGCCAGTAACGATCAGATCGCCTGCTTCGATCTTGAGGGCAATCTGGTGTGGATGGTACGGGATGTCGTGACCGAGCATGCTCAGACCGGGCGGCGCACCGGCCGGCCTGACCGGATGATGTGCCGCTATGCCCATTCTCCACGGCTGAGCGGTGATGTGCTGATCGTCAGCTTCGCCGGCCACATGCGCGGCTATGACAAGCGCACCGGTGAGCGTCGGTGGTATGTCAGTCATGACGCCCTGGGTGGCAGTCATATCAAGGTCGGCACGCCACCGTTGATGCGGCTGCAAGCCGATGGTCGGACCTTGGATGTCATCTGCGCCCCGGAGGCCGGCATCTACCGGGTGGAGGATGGGGTGCAGATCGGGGCGCTGCCGGAGTTGCGTGGGTATGAAGGGGCCACGGCCGTGGTCCACGACGACATCATCATCCGCCAGAGCGCCCCGGATCAGGGTGAGGGCGGGATCTGGGCCCATCGGGTGGTGGCCACCAGTCGTGATGCCGTGACGGTCGAGGAGGTCTGGCAGCACGTCTGCGGTCGCAGAGGCGGGACCAATACCACGCCGGTCCTGCATGCCGGTCGTGTCTACTTCCCCTTTGGTAGCGGCAGGACCGCTGATTTCTCGCGCAGCATCGATGTGCAGACCGGCCAGATCCAGTTGCTGCCGGTTGGCGTGAGAAGCAGCAACAGCCCGGTGCTGGGCGGTGCCCACCTGTTCTGCATCAGTGGTGGGGGGCGTCAGTTCGCCACCCGCGACCAGACCGACCGCGGGACGGTGGTGCCCTACCGGGCCACCGTCATCGGCCTGGATGGGCAGGTGCAGCAGATCGACAACGCCTTCTTCGATGATCGCTATGAGGACGATGACTACTTCCTGCGCTGGGCCTTCCGGGCCTTTGAGCAGAGCAACTCCTCGCCCATGCTCCAGGGCAACCGACTGTTCTTCCGGACCACCGGCTATCTGTGGTCCATCGGCACCAGCGCCTGGCATACCCCCGCCGGTGCTCCACCGCAGGCGCGGGTGCCCTGACAATGCGAGCGTACCATCTTCTGATCGACGGTCCGTGATCAGCCCCGCATCGTCTGATGCACATGATCGGATCGTGACGCCTGGTTGATTGCCGTTCAGATGATGTCGAGATCATTGCAAGCAGGAGGAGCAGTCCGATGCGCACCATCCAATGCCTGGTCGTCCTCCTGCTGATGGCCGCCGCGACGATCGGGGCAGCGGAACTGGATGGCTCCCCGCGCTTGGTCGAGGTCGTCCGGGTGGTGCCCGGTGTGCTGCGGATCGAGGTCCGGCATGGTGCCTGGCACAATCCACCCATTGAGGTCTACCAGGCCCAGGATGGGGATGTGATAGAGACCACCGGCAACGGTGAGCGCTTCCTGCGCCGGGGCGGCCAGCGTATCGGCGGCATCACCGGTCCTGATCTGGCTGGCGACCTGCTCTTCAAGCCCTACGAGATCGTGGTGCGTGACGACTGGTCGCCGGAGGCGCTCTTTGTGCCTGGCAACCTGACCATCTCCTCTGCCGATCACCCCGCCTATGCCAGCCCGCTCTCCCCGGTCCAGGTGCATCGCAAGAGCAAGGTCGACCACTTCCGGCGTTGGACGGCGGGCTGGCCACCGGGGGTCACCCTGCGGCATGTCGCCTATCTGGTGCTGCCCGAGCCGCTGCAGGAGGGCGCCAGCTACCATCTTGACCTGGGGGCCGCGGGCCTGGGTACGGTCACGATGGAAGTCGATACCACTGCCAGTCGCAGCGAGGCGGTGGTGGTCAACCATCTGGGATTCCGGCCCGATGATCCGCGCAAGCATGGCTTCCTGTCGCTGTGGATGGGCACCGGTGGTCGTCATGACGTTGCTGACGGTCTGCCCTTCCAGGTCCTTGATGACGCCAGCGGTACCGTGGTCTTCAGCGGCACCGCTGTGCTGGCCCGGCGCTGGGATCAGCAGGACGGCTTTGAGATCAGCCATGCTCGGGCGGATGTCCATCGACTCGACTTCTCGGCCCTGACTGCTCCGGGGCGCTATCGTCTGCATGTGCCGGGCTTCGGCTGTTCATATCCCTTCACCCTGGGGCACCAGGCGACCTGGCACCAGGCGGCCCGCAGCGCCCTGCGCGGCCTTTATCACCATCGTTCGGGGATCCCCCATCTGGCAGAGCACAGTGAATGCGGCTGGACCAGGCCGCGCAACTTCCATCCCGATGATGGTGTCGTCATCCGTCAGAGCACTGCCACCTGGTGCGTGCCGCCAGCAGCCAATGAACGAGGCGACATCTTTGCCGCCCTGGTTGCTGGTGAGACCGAACAACAGGTGCTGGCCTGGGGAGGCTATCATGATGCCGGGGACTGGGATCGTCGTCCTCAGCACATCCCCATCGCCTATGCCCTGTTCACTTTGTGGGAACTCAATCCGACCTACTGGTCGGCCCTGCGCTGGAACATTCCCAGCGACAACGGCCTGCCGGATCTGCTGGCCGAGGGTCTGTGGCTGGTCGACTTCTACGCCCGTATGCAACGCGATGACGGAGCCGTGCGGGGTATGATCGAACAGGAGGAGCATCCCCGCTATCCCGACCTGAGCTGGACCGAGTCCTTGCGCATCTATGCCACCGCCCCCGAGGCCCTGACCACGTGGCGGGCGGCGGCCCTCTTCGCCTGGGCGGCTCGGGTGACTGAGCCCTTCGACGCCGCGCGGGCCGAGGGCTACCGCGTACGGGCCCAGTCGGCCTGGGCCTGGGCCGAGGCCTGGCTGCCGACCTGGGATGGTGATCCTTTGCATCACCTCTGGAACGATGCCCGTAACCTGGCCGCCCTGCAGCTCTACCGTCTGCTGGGTGAGGCCGGCCACCACGGCATCTTTCTTACGACCACCGCCTACGCTGTTGGCCTGTCGGATGGGCAGTACAAGACCATCGTCCACAACAGCCATACCCAGGACTGGGCGGCCCTCCAGTATCATCTGGCGACGGAACGTCCCCGCGATGTCGAGGTGCTGGCCCGCGCCCGCCTGGCCATCCGCAACAGCGCCGATGAATGGCTCGGCTGGTTGGACCTGTTCGCCTGGGGCAATGGGCGTAACCCTTGGGCTCCTGCCGGCTGGGGCAACCTGATCAACCCGCAGGCACAACCCTTGCTCCTGGCGCATGCAGTCCACGGTGAAGACAAGTACCTGGTCGGCCTGGTGAGCGCCGTCCAGGCCAATCTGGGCGCCAATCCCGACAACCGCAGCTATGTCACCGGTCTTGGTCATGACAGTCCGGAGAACGCCCTGCATATCGATGCCCTGCATCTGGGAGTGACGGCTCCGGAGGGCATCGTCCTCTACGGTCCCAGTCCCAATTGGCAGTGGTCCTATCAATACTTCCCCGAGGGAGCGGTGGTGCCCGAGATCGCCGACTGGCCGGTGGGCGAGCGTTTCATGAACCTGGGGCTGGGCAGCCCCGAAACCAACGAGTACACCGTCCAGCAGGGCATGGGGCCGGCCGCCTTCACCTGGGGCTATCTGGCCGCCCGGAGCCTGGAGCGGCCGGTCTTCGATGGGCCTGACCTGCGGTGCATCCAGGTGCAGGATGCCGATGGTCGGCCCTGGCATAGCCAGCCGCCGGCCCCGGCACAGTTCACCGATAGCGATGGTAATGAGGTCTTCGACGGCCTGCAGCGGGGCCAGGACCACCTGCTCAGGCCGGGTGCGCTGCCGGCCGGGGACTCATAGCGCGGCCGCGCCCTCTGCTCACAACGCTGCTCGACGCTCCTGGAAGCGGGTCAGGGCCTCGGCGAAGATCTGCTCCTTCTTCACGGTCGCGTCGTTGCCCTGGGCGGCGCGGGCACCCTTGGGAGCACTCTTGCCGCGCTGTTCGCGACGTTGTTGGCGGGCCTTGTCTCGATAGGTGTCACGCAGGCGGCGGGCCCGCTGGATGAGTTGGTCCAGCTTGCTGGCGCTCAGGCCGCCCAGGGCTGGCCGGCGGCTCTGGCTGACCAGGGTCAATTCGGTGGCGGTGCACAGGCGGCGGACGGTGGCGATGGGGATCGTCATGATGCTGCTCCTTGGTGCGGCCATCATGGGGTCCAGGCTGGCGTGGGCAAGCTGTCAGGAACGGTTGCACGGTGTTGAACAGATGGTGGTGGCCAGGACATGACCGTGTCCTGGGGCCAGGAGCCGGCGGTCATGGAGGATGTTGGCCGCCTCCAGGCACACGAAGCCGGGCCAGGACTCGGAGCCGATGCCGGCGATGGCAGCCGCCCGCCGGGGGCCGGGATTCCATAGCACCAGGCTGGTGCTGGTGGGCAGACCCAGGTGCAGGCGCCGATCGAGGACCGGGTCATCGATCAGGACCGTGTGGCCGGTGTTGGGCAGGAGGTAGTTGCGGACCCATTCGTCCTCTGGTGGCAGCGGCGAGCCGTCATCGACCTGGACCGGACCCTCCAGGGTCGAGCGGTAGTCCAGTCCGCGCAGATGGTGCAGGGTCAGCTGCCGTCGGTCGCCGATAGCCAGATAGCTATGCAGGGCCCCGGCGCTGACCAGATCCTCATCGCTGCGGTTGATGACCTCCAGGCTGGCCTCGATGCCATCGCCCAGCCGCAGGGTCAGGACCAGGGCGAAGGGCTGACGCCAGCCGGCGGCCCGGTGATCGGTGGCCAGGCGTATGCGCCAACCGCCCTGGCCGTCGTCTTCGGCCGCCAGCAGGTCCCAGTCATGGCAGCGCACGGCCCCATGGAAGGGGTCGCCGGCCTGGGGCCCACTGCCCATGTAGGGCCAGCAGATGGGGATGCCGCCGTAGGGGCAGACGCTCGGCACAGGGGCAGCCACTGAGCTCTGCCACAGCAGGTCAGGCTGGCCAGCCGGTTGCCACGACCACAACTGGCCCCCCTGGAGCAGCACCGTCCCCCGGCCCCGATCTCCCGACAGATGCAGGGCCAGCGGTCCATTCCCGCCATAAGGACCGATTGTCAGGCCCGGGGCGAGGAAGCGTTCACGCAGGCTGGACAGGGAGGAACTGATCATGTCCCCATGCTGACATCATCCGGCTGGTGGGCAATCGCCGGAGGGCCGCGCAGGGCGATCCCGGAAGAGCGCCGAGAAAAACGGCATCCATGTCTTTGTTGCCGTGTCATACCTGCTAGTTTGCTAGGAGAACGAAATGGATAAAAGATATCGCATTAGTGATAGTTCCTATTTTTGCAGTTCGCTCCTCCCGCTTCCATTGTTGTCTGCAGACAACCCTTTCTCTCACGGAGACACAAAGACACAGAGCAGCAGGCGTTCCATCGCATTCCCATAGCTTTCGGGTGGTTTTCTCTCCGTGCCTTTGTGTCTCCGGTGCGTCAGGACAAGCCTGACCGACCTTGTCGATGGAAGGAATCGACCAAGTAACTGCCTGTGAACATGTAGCCGACCTGGCGTCGTGACCGGGCAACCGGCGCGGCGGAGCCTGGGAAGGCGCACGATGCGAGCCGTAATGCGCAAGCGTGAACCGGTTCCGGCCCCGACAGAAATGCCGTGGATGGCCAGCCTTCCGGAGAGGGTGAAG
>SLQH01000341.1 GCA_007131555.1 Planctomycetota bacterium
CGAAGATGCCCACAGTCTCAGCCACACCCATGGCGATGATGATGAAGGCGAAGCCCTTGCCGCCGTTCTCGACCAGGGCGCGGATACCGGCGGCGCCAATCTTGCCCTGCATCCAGGCGCTGAAGAGCTGGGCCAGGCCACAGGCGATGCCGATGCCGGCCAGCAGGCCGGCCTGCTGGGGATTGAGGGCCAGATCGGTGCTGTCCTGGGCCAGGTCCTTCATGGCTCCAGCCATGCTGTTCAAGGCGATGAAACCATAGAGGGTCTGCGACAAGGGCATGCCCAGGAGGATGATGTAGGTGAAGGTCAGATTGCGGTTCTCGCGGCCTTCACGGGCCCAGGCCCCGGCGGCAGCCATGCCGGCGTTGCCGATGCCTAGACCGCTACCGATGGCGGCCAGTCCCAGGGCCAACAGGCCAGCGGCTTGGGCCAGGAAGAAGAGGGTGTTGTTATCCATGGTGGACTCCTAAAGAGAATTTGGTCTATAGAAAGGCGTGAAAAGACAGTTTTACGCGTTGTGGCGAAAGGGCTGGTAGGCGTAGCCGCTCCACTGCATGCCCAGGTTGTTGGAGAACTCGAGCATGTTGAGACGCACCCCGTGAGCGAAGAGGGCGATCATGCACAGAGCGAAGTTGAGGAGATGGCCGAGAACCAGGATCACCGGCGTCAGGGCTCCGAAGCCGCTGCCCTCGGGGCCGAGGCCAGCCATCTGGTTGAAGTTCTGGGCCAGCACGGTGCTGGCCAGGCCGACAGCCATCAGGCGGACATAGCTGATCTCATCGGAGAACTTGCCCAGTAATTCGAGCAGCCCGTTGCCCACCCCGGCGCCGATGCGGACCAAAGGGTTGCGCTGGGTGCCGTGGAAGACAACGCCCAGGGTGGTGCCGACGATCAACAGCCAGGGCCAGGGAGTGGCCCAGGAGAAGCCGTAGGCTTCGGGCCCGAGCAGGAGATAGAACACCACCCCAAGCATGCCCCAGACCACCAGGGCCCAGCCCAGCGGGGCCAGGAAGCGCAGATCGGGATAGAGGCGTAAGGCCTGCCAGGCCCAGGCGAAGGACAGATGGATGGCGGCGATCCAAAAGCTCAGTTCCATCATACGCTGTCGTGAGGCTTCTCGTAGCGACACCTCGATCAGGGCCGCATCAGGGCCAAAGGGTTGGAAACCAAAGAAACCATTCGTTACCAAGCCCCAGGCAATCGTGGCCAGGCCGATGATCAGCCCCAGGTTGGCGAAAGGGAGGCCCATGGCGGCGATCACCTTGCCGCGCATGCCGACGAGCAGCAGGGTCAGCAGCAGGCCGTAGCCGGCATCGCCGATCAGGATGGCGGCGAACAGGGGCAGGGCGATGATGAAGGCCGGACTGACGTCGACCTCGCGGTAGCCGACCACGGTGCCCATCATGTCGAACAGGCCCTTGATCGGCTGGGCCCAGCGGGGATAGCGGACCAGGGTCGGTGGCTGTTCGTCGTCTTGCGGCGGCCGGCTGTCGACGGCCACGCTGAGCCCGGCGGCGGCGAGATCATCGGCCAGGGCGGCGCAGTTCTCAGCCGGGATCCAGCCCTGGACCGCGAACAGGGCGTCGTCAGCCAGTCCGCTGCGTTCGGCGGTCTGCCACCGAACCCTGGCGTCGAGGCTCTCGCGGGTCGCCTGTAGGGCCGGACGGTGGGTCGCGAGTTCAGCCCGGCGCTGGGCGATGGTCTTCATCTCGTTGTCGAGGCGGGTGATTTCGGCCTCAAGGCTGGCGGCATCACGTTCCGGCCGGGGGATGGCCTCGCTGTCCTCGGGCAGTTGGGCCGCCTGCTGCGGGCGTTCGATGACCAGCATCAGGGCCCGCTTCTTATCGGCCCAGGGCATACGTAGGCATACCGGGGCGGACACCATGTCGACCTGATCACGGGGCACCAGATACAGGCTCACCACGGCCCCGGCGGCGTCGAGCCGGGCCAGATCGTCGAGGACTACAGTCCCCCAAGGACCGAGATCATCGCGCTGGGCGTTGAGATTGCGCAGACGCTGTTGGTTCTCGTGTTCGTGTTGAGCAAGGTTGATGATGTCGTGAGCGACCGTCAGGGGATCGGCAGGGGGGGGGCTTGACGGTGTGGCCTCCAGACCAGAGAGCAGGGCCACAGCCTTGTCACAACTGGCCAGGTTCCGCTGTAGTTCGGCATCGGCCTGGGCTTCGCTGGGGTCAACCGCCTGCAGATGGATCACCCCGAGTGTACCGAGGGCGGTCAGCAGGGCGCTCTGGTCTGTGGCGGCGACGGCGCAGAAGATCTTGGCCATGGGGACGATCATGCTTCGTCTCCGATATCGGCGGCCGCTTCGATGACCACCAGATCGGCCAGTTTGCTCTTGGCGATCTTGCCTCGGCCGATGGCGTTGGTCATCTCGTCGCCGAGGCGGATGCGGATCTTGCGGATGGCCTCGCGGGATTCCGGGATCTTGACCTGCTCGAAGAGGTTGACTCGTTGGATGGTCTTGCGTAGTTCGTAGGCGATGCGACGATGCTCTTCTTCGAGCAGACGGACGGTTTCGCGTTGCCGACGGCGTTCACGTAGAGCCTCAAGGGCCATATCAAGCCAAGCGGGGGTCTCCAACAGACCGTAGTTGGCAGCGGGGAAGTCGATGCCTTCGAACTCCTCGGCGGAAATGCCGGCGATGTCGATGGTGCGGGTATGAATCGTCACGGGTTCGATGAGGTGCTGGAGATCAACTCCTGCCGGATCGCGCAGCACCGGGGCGAAACGATCGCAGCGCTGTTCCTCACCGGCCAGGGCCTGGCGGGCCTCGGCGAGACGTTCGGCGGTGCTGTTCAACTGCGATTGCAGCTGACTCTGGCGCAGTTTGAGCATGGGCAGGAAGCGCTGGAACCGCTTAAGGGCGTCGCGCTGGCGCTTGAGCTCGGGCCGGGTGAGTTTGATCTTGGCCATGACCGGAGTCCGTTATTCCTGCTCGTTTTCGTCGCCAAGGGGCTTGGGCCAGTGCTTCTCCAGCACTGAGCGGCGCATGCCGACCTCAACAGGGGTGAAGCAGTCGGCCAGCAGTTCCCAGCAGCGGTCGAGGGCCTCCATCAGGGGGATGTTGACCTCCAGGTTCATGATTCGTTGCTCGAACAGATCTCCAAAACGCAGCAGCTTGTCATCCCATTCTGACATCTGGAAGCCCATGTTGCGCTTCTCGCGGCTTTCGATGCATTGGGCGTAGAGACGCAGACAGCCGTCCATGATGGTGCGGTGGTCGTCGCGGGTAGTGTCGTTGACCTGCTGCTTGAGGCGTGAGAGCGAACCGAAGGGTTCGATACGTCCCCCGCGCAGGTAGAACTGCCCCTCGGTGATGTAGCCGGTGTTGTCGGGCACCGGATGGGTGACGTCATCGCCGGGCATGGTGACGCAGGCCAAAACGGTCTGCGAGCCGGCATCGCGGAAGTCGACCGCCTTCTCGTAGCGGCGGGCCAACTGCGAGTACAGGTCGCCGGGGTAGCCGCGGTTGGAGGGGATCTGCTCCATGGTGATGGCGATTTCCTTGAGCGAGTCGGAGAAGGCCGTCATATCGGTGAGCAGGACCAGGACCCGCTTTCCTTGCAGGGCGAAACGTTCGCCCACTGCCAGACACATGTCCGGCACCATGAGGCATTCCACCACCGGGTCGGCGGCGGTGTGGATGAACATGATGGTCCGGGCCAGCTGGCCCCCGGCGTCGAAGGTGTCGCGGAACTTGAGATATTCGTCGTGACGCAGGCCCATGCCGCCGAGGATGATGACGTCGGCCTTGGCTTGGAGGCCGATGCGGGCCAGGAGCTGGTTGTAGGGTTCACCGGCGACCGAGAAGATGGGGATCTTCTGGCTGACCACCAGGCTGTTGAAGACGTCGATCATGGGGATGCCGGTTTCGATCATCTCGTCCGGCATGTGGCGGTGCATGGGGTTGACGGCCGGGGTGCCGATATCGGTGGGCTCGGCCTCGACCTCGGGGCGGTTGTCGCGCGGGCGGCAGGCGCCGTCGAAGACCCGGCCCAGCAGATCGTCGCCAAAGGGCACCTGCATCGGCTTGCCCAGGAACTGGACCCGGGAGTTGGTGCCCACGCCCTGGGTGCCAGAGAACACCTGGAGCGACACCTGATCGCCGTCGAGACGGATGACCTGGGCCAGCGATGAACCGTGGGGGCCGCTGATCACCGCCAGATCTTCAAATCCGATCCCGGTGGCGGTGACCGTGACCACCGAGCCGGCGATCTGGTTGATCTGATCGAAGTAGGTCTTCATGCCGGTACCTCATCTGTGGCCGCAACGGCGGCGCTGGCGATCTTGTCTTGTACGGCCTGCCAGGTGGTGTCGTA
>SLQH01000441.1 GCA_007131555.1 Planctomycetota bacterium
CTGTGGGAGTGCTCATGACACCCAAGGATCGTGACAGGGCTCCTCGTCAGCCGGCGGCTGGTCCATCATCTGCAGGTGATGCATGGCCTCGGGATCGATGTCGTGGGGGGCGTCGTTGGTGGCCAAAAACACCTTGTCGCCTCCTGCTTTTCCTGTATTGATGGTATCCATGATGCTGTGCCCTTATCTTGGCTATGGGTGACCTACTCTGCCTGCCAATAGACACAAGTTACCAACAGGGCGCTGATAATTCGTTACGGAGAAATCGAATGAGTACAGATCTTGGTGACGATGAACGGGAACAGATCATGGACATCAAACGGCGACTGGATGCCATATGCCCTGCGCATGAGGAACCAGAACTGCACGCATGGGAGGACCCCGATCAACTCACTCAACTGATTGAATCATGGCGTAATTCGGTATCTAATGTCAGATCACTGGGTAACAGAGGGCTCCAAATCAACCGCCAGCCGACCTTGAAAGACCTCCTGATGGCCGCTATCCCATATCAGACGCCTGAAATCAACGCCAAACGCGTCTGGGTCATTGCTGGCGCCATGCATTGGACATGGGAAGACATGGCCATAGGTATTAATGATTACGACGCCAATCGCGGCAATATCAGCGAAAAGACCTGCAAGACCTGGGCATGGAAGGCGGGCAACGAAAAAGCTGAAATCACAACAGAACAAGCCGTAATGATTGAAAACGCTGTTGGGCAGACGTGTGCGACATGGCTCATCACAGGTCAGCATCAGGAATACCCCGGGTTCATGGAGCCCTTCTGCGGCATTATGGGAGAACTGATTGCCTCGATCACACAATGGACCGCGGACGAGTACGGCCACCATCATGGCAGGGTTGCGATGCAGCACCCTGCACTGGCGGACATCGAGTCAGTGGTTAATTGGCGAATCAAGCGCTTCCGCAGCTTCGTAGAGGGAGACCCCAACGTATGCGATCCACGCACACATGACAGCAGCACTGACTTCCGAAGACATTCGGGCAATATACCGTATTTACCGCTAGCTTACAAAATCATGCGCACACATTGGTGGGCTCCCAAGTACAATGCTCTGTATGGTCTTGTATGATCCCCCCCTCCTTAAGCAGCCAGCTCAAGAATGCTGTCCCACGCCTGCCGCTTGAGGGCGGCGCCGGAGCCCTGGGTGGCGCTGACCAGGCGGGATTCGTCTTCAGTCGCACCGTCGTGGGTGCGGGTGGTGCGGTCGTGGTCGACGTACTCGACAATGCTCTGGAACAGGCTGAAGGCGCTGTCGCGGGTGCCGCGCACCTGGCTGGTCGGTGATGCCAAAATGCCGGCCAGACGCGCCTCGCGGTGCTCACGGATGGTGGTGGTGCGCCCACTCTCGCCGGGGGCCGGTGTGCCGAAGAGCCGGGTCATGAACTGGCGCTCCAGCTGGCTGGTCAGCGGGACGCTGGCCAGGTGTTGGTAGATCTGCTGGGTGGTCTTCTGGCTTGCGATGGCCTGGGCGTAGGCGTTACGGATGTCATCGAGGGCCGCGCGGATGCCGGGGGTATGGCGAACCGTGAACCCGCCAGACAGCCCCGGATGCTTGCGGCGACCCCGCGCCTGGGCCTCGGCCAGGGCCAGGGTGTTCTGGCAGATGATGCGGATCGTGGTCGGGGCGACGGTTAGCGTCTTGTTGCCGGTATGGCCGTTGCTGATGAACAGGTAGGTCTTGCTCTCGTCGTCACCGATGTGGATGCCCAAGTCCGGCAGATGGGCCATAGCCCACACAATCTTACCGCCCTGGAAGCTGCCGGCGGTCTCGATGGTGAAGCGCTTGTCCTCGGCCAGGTCGGCGAAGAAACGGAAGACCTCGCGGTTTTGCACCGGGGTGTAGTCGGCGCCGACCACCCCGAGGTAACGGCCGGTGTCGCAGCGGCGGATGGCCGAGAAGTCGGGGATGGCCTCCAGGGTATCGGCCGAACGCAGATCCACGCGCTCGACCTGCCAGTCAAGACCGGCCTGGCAGATGGCCAGATCGGGATCAGTGGTGGCCTCACGCAGGAGGCTGTGACCAACGCGGCGCCAGGGGCTCTGCCGGGCGGTGAGCGGCGGCAGAGTGTCCTGGGTGTGGGTATTCTGGCTGAGGGTATCGTGATGGAAGATGTTCATGCTGGGTCTCTTCTCTTATGGTTCTGGGGGTCTCAAGGGGTGTCAGGCCACAGCCATCTCAGCCCTACGGGCGCAGACGAACGCGGCCATATCCAGGGCCGGCGGCAGGATCCGGGTGGTGGGCATCAGCAGCACCAACCACTGGCCATCGGTCCAGAAGGCGGGGGTACGGGTGGCCTGGCCCAGTTCGTGGGTGGTTACCGGCGTGGGATGCTGGCTCTCCCACGCACAGGGCAGGGACGATCCGGGGGTGACGGGGCTCGACAGGGTGAGCGCCGGCCGGCCGATGATCTTCTGACCCCGGGCCAGGAGGGCCGGCTCGATCGCGCTGACACTCGGGATCCAGGTACCGGCGCTGTGCTTCCTGAGGATCGCATCAAGCGGCGGGTAGGTGCCGTCGATGTGGCGGACGAGACTGTCACCGTGACGGGTCTCCAGCCGGGACTCCGCGTGCCCGATCAGAAGATGGACGGCATTGACACGGCTCTTCAGCGCGGCCTTGCAGGCGGCGGTGAACTGTTCGCCGTCGAGGACGATCTCACGGTCCGTCTCGCCCTCGGCCTCAAACAGAGCACAGACCAGGACGCGGCCATCAGTGGCCGCGATACGGACGGTATCGCCGACAATGGTCAGAGCGATGTGGTTGAGGCTAAGACCGCTGCGCTTGTCGCAGGCAAGGTGCAGACGCGACAGCCGGTCGAGGCTGGCGTGGGGAATGGTGATCATGGGTACACATCTCCTTGGTTGCAGTTGAAGAAACGAAGCGGCCCGGCTGCCCCGTGGTGGGGGAGCCGGGCCTGGAGGTGGGGGAGCGTGGGCGGAGGTGAACGATGCGGGTTGGTCAAGGCTCCGTGGGGTGTTGGTGGGAATCAGAGGTTCAGGGTCTGGGGGATCTTTGCGTGTGGTGTGGCCATGGGTGGTCCCTTTCGTTGGGAATAGGGTGTGAAAAAGCCCGGCGCCTTGTGGGGGGCACCGGGCGGACACAGATGATGGAGGTGAGGGCCAAGTCTCAGCCAGGAGGAAACGAGGCTGTTCCGCCTCGGCTACGAACGCCTGTTCAGGGCTGAACTAGGGCCATGGAACCGGGTAGAACAGGGGATGCCCATCCGCATCGTCTTCCCCAGTGTCTGGTCGACTGGCGTGAGCGCGGGGCGTGGGTTACGGTGCCTGAGGGGATGGGCGGCATATTTGGGGGGAACAGGTCAGCGACCCAGTAGCTCAAGGGCCTGCTGCGCCTCTGCGTTCCCTTGGTCGGCAGCCAAACGATACCATCGTACAGCCTCTGCGTGGTCGTGACGAACGCCTCTGCCATTAGCGTACCTCAGTCCAAGGTTGTACTGCGCCTCTGCATGCCCCTGGTCGGCAGCCAAACGAAACAGGCGCGCCGCTGCTGCTAGGTCTTGGCCGACACCCGCGCCTAGGTCATACATCATTCCAAGGGCAAGCTGCGCCTCTGCATGCCCCTGGTCGGCGGCCAAACGAAACAGGCGAACTACTTCTGCGTGGTCTTGACGGACGCCGTGGCCAATGGCATACATCCTCCCAAGGCGGAACTGCGCCTCTGCAAACCTCTGGTCCGCTGCCAAACGATACCATCTTACAGCCTCGGCGTGGTCTTGACGGTCGCCTTCACCATTCTCATACATCACCCCAAGGTTATACTGCGCCTTTGCAAACCCCTGGTCGGCAGCCAAACGATACCAACGTACAGCCTCTGCGTGGTCGTGACGAACGCCTCTGCCATTAGCGAACCTCAGTCCAAGGTTGTACTGCGCCTGTGCATGCCCCTGATCCGCAGCCAAACGAAACCAGCGAACGGCTTCTGTGTAGTCTTGACGGTCGCCTTCGCCATTCTCATACATTACCCCAAGGATGTGCTGCGCCTCTGCATCCCCCTGGTGCGCTGCCAAGCGAAACCAACGGACAGCCTCGGCGTGGTCTTGACGAACTCCGTGGCCACTCTCATACATCGCCCCAAGGTTGTACTGCGCATGTGCATGCCCCTGATCCGCAGCCAAGCGAAACCAACGGACCGCCTCGGCGTGGTCTTGACGAACTCCGTGGCCATTGTCATACTAACGGGTCGGAAAGTAATGTAAGGTTCGATGGGCTATTTCGTCTATAAGGACATGAAGATCGACGGACGCACCTTATCCTCAACAGAGCAGCATCTGATACGTCGCATTGCCGCA
>SLQH01000092.1 GCA_007131555.1 Planctomycetota bacterium
CCCGCTTGCGTCCATCATCACCGTGATTGATCATGAGTCGCGGGATCCACAAGCTTTTTCACGGGCATCATGCCGACGTCCAAGCCGGTATTCAGTGAAAATGTGGCATCCACGCGTCAGCACGCGGGCCAAGGCCCGGTGCTCCGTGATGGGTTTGTGATGGACGGTGGCTATTGACGAGTCCGGAACCAAAAAGGCCAAGCCTAGGAGCCTGTAAGGAATAGACTGACACATCGCCTGGCTTGGCCTTTTCGGCCCCGATTTCGCCGAAATCCTCACCATAGCTACGGCTATGGCTGCGGTTTTCAACGAAATCGGGACTCGAAAATGCCCTGCGCTTGTGCTCGGTCGCTATCCCTTACAGACTCCTAGCGAAGTATCAGCCTCAATCCGGTTGTGAGATGTAGGTTCGATCCTCAATGCTCATCATCGCTTGACGCCGCCATCGCCCACAGATCAGCCTGCGGGTCGCGAGGCTGCGAGAAGTGCCAGTCCCACACGTAGACATGACCCGATACCCGATCCTGAGCCAGCCAACGACCGCGCTCCACCCGTCCTGAGCCCGGGCGGACCAGGACAAAGGCGTAACGCGGCCCAGGGCCGGGATCGAACCACGGCGGAGCGGAGCGTCCATCCGGCCCCTCAGCCAAGGCAAAATGCCAAGCATCGACGGGCGGCGGCTGGTCATCAGCCAGAGGGCGCATCGGGACCTCAGCGGCCAGGGCCAGGGCATCATCAAGCGACATGCCATGCAAACGGATGAAATAGCGATAACGATTGCCCTCGGGAGCATCCGGGGTCTGCCAGGGGAACAACAGGGCATCGATGGTGTGCAGACCAGACGGCAGCATGTCAGCCGGCAGACCGATGGTGCGGGCGTTACGACCCGCGATGTCATACCATCCCTCGACATGCGGCGACTGGTCACGACGCAGGGCCGCTGACAGGTTGACCACCAGATAATCCAGCATCAGCACGTGGTCAGGACGACGGGGCGGCTCCAGGCCCCGTCGTTTGAATTCCCAGATATGCATCAGACGCGTCGCCGGATCATAGTGCAGATACTGGCCTATGGTGAACGGCGCATGATGCTGCCAATGATAGGTCGACTGGCCTTGACCGGGCGGATCCCACCACTCCGGAACCCGCCAGGGATCGCCCGGGTCGGCGACATGGGGAAACCAGGACGGCGGGCGGTCATCAAACGAACGGCGGCGGGCCGCCTGAGAGAACAATCCACGATTGACCTGCTCGACCTCGTCGGCGTCTATCGTACAGCGCTGCAACTTGACGTATTCGCCCTCGGATCCGTACAGACGCAGGTAGATATCGTCCCAGCTGCGCGGATCGGACTGGCGGCGCCGGAATCCTGGGCGGTCCTCGCCACCACCGTAACGCTCAAACAATTCGGCTGGCGACACCCCCCGCACCTCGATATCCGGCAGGTCAGGAGCAAACTCCCGCTCACCGCGTCGCCACGCCACCAGGCTCATCAACTGAAAGGTGGCCCACAGGCCGATGACCAGGGCAATGGTGGCGAACAGCGTCTGTTGGGCGTTACGTCTGGCCATGCCGGAGCATAGCGCGGCCAGACAATGGCCCAACCGGCAATGTCTGAACCCGATTGCCTACAACGAGGACCCCTACCAGGACCGATCTTCAGGATTTCACGTGTCCCATGCCATACCGCCCGCAGGGCCTCTGCGAACTCCGCGCTCTCTGCGTGAGACTTTCCGGAAGATCTCACGTCCGCTTCGCTCAAGAGCGCCAAGCTCGCCAAGGAAAGCCGGGGCCCTGTCTTCTCAGCCCTCTTCCGCCGCCCGCAGGGCCTTGGCGATCTTGGCGATCTTAGCGTGAGACCCTTTCAAGACAGTGCGCGTCGAACAGCATCGGGCTGTCAACCACACGAAATCCTGAACCGTCCCAGGACGCTCATCCACCAGTGACGTAGCTCATACCAAGACCACCCAGGTTCTTGATGTCGGGGGCCATCAGGGTGCCTTCGTAGCTCTCTCCGGCCGGCAGTTGATCGACACTCAAGATCAGTTCCGCCGTGGCTCCCGCGCCATCAAGCACCTCAATGGTGCAGCGCACAGCACGCATCTCGTCCTGGCCACGATTGCGCAGCGATACCCGCAGGCGCAAGCCCTCTTCCACGGCGTGGGCCTCAAGAATAGTCAATTCCAGATGGTCAACAGCGATCTGAGGACGGCCGCCGTCACCGGCAGCATCATCGCCCGCAGCAGGCGGTGCCGCCCCACCACCACCAAACGACATGCCGATCTGATAGCCGGCAACGCCTTCAGCACCGGCGATATCGGCCGTAATGGGACGATATTCGCCACTGGTCAGGTTGTTGACCGGTATCGATACCCGACGCAAGCGGCGCCCTTGGGCATCGTGCAGATCGAAGTCTATGGTCAGTTGCGGCACTGTCTGCGGCAGACCATTGCGCACCACCGCCATCACCCGCCCATCCCCGATACGAACCTTGGCGACCTCGACATCTTCCACATCGGTGAAGACACCTGGATCAATGGTCGACGCGCCATCCTCAGCCATCCGACTGCGGATGCGCACCGTGCTGAAACGGGGGCTCTGGGGAATGTTGAGCTGCTGCATCTTGGCATAGCCGGGGGGAATGGTGCCGTTCTCCGGCTGGTAGGTATGGGTCTTGACGGTCTGACCATCACTATTGATAAGATCAATACTGACCTCAACGCCGGTCGCCGCCACGCCGCCATCATTACGCAGGAAAAAACCGACCTGGGCCACTCGCGCCCGTTCCTGATAATTCTGGATCGGCTCCAGGACCACCAACTGGGGCTGATCTTCAACATCCCCGCGCGGTACCGGCAAGGAGTGACGATCCGTGGCGAAATAGCTCTCCTTACCACCCTGCCAGGTCAGATCAACGCGATAGGCGGATGGTGAAGGAGCATTGAGCTTATACGACAGATCAACAACAGCCCCAGCCGCCAGCCGACCGATGTCGACCCAGTGCCCCTCACCGGAACGGGCCAGGGGCTGCAACATCGGATCCAGGGCTGTCAGGCGCAGACGCAGGTTGTCCAGAGTCTGGGTGCCGGCTTGCAGGCGCAACTCCCACTGGAAAAAGGGGCTACTGCGGCGATCACGGCGACCACCCCACATGTAGCAACCGGTAAAGACCGGAGCCGCACCATCAGCAGCCTCGGCCGTTGGGGCCTGGGCAGCCCAGACCTCCCCGGTGGCCGCCGGTCGCTCCATCTCATCGTTGCGGCTGAAGCGGGCATGAGCCGGATTGCGACCAGTGGCGGCATGGACCATGCCCACCCCAGCACAGAGGCACAACAGCAGCGTGAAAAACCTGATCATTGCTTCACCTTTCAGAAACGTGAACTGGTCGCCGGCAGGCTGTTGGATCTGAATCCAGCACCGAGACTGCTGACTGAACACCGCAGGGATGCTCTTCGCAAGCGGACATCCACACACGACAAGAACTCACCAGCGTGGCGACAAACCGGATCTGTCTCTATCGTTTTGCACAACACATGCCTGTGTCAACGCAGGCCAAGCTACCCGGTTCGGCCCTGTGGACAACCTGACAACCCGGTGACTGACACGGCAGGCCTCGACCATCATCCTAAAAACGGCAGTTGGGCTTGGGACCTTGGGCTATAGGGTTGCTGTTCAAGCGGATATACACAGCCAGAATCGGCTCGCCTTCTGGATGAAAGCCCGAATCTGTCCATATCGCCTTGTACAGCAGCCCTATAGCTTCCAGCCTAAAGCCGGACTTAGGGTTCAGCCGCCGGCATCAAGATCTCACCGCGTTCATCGTCGATGATCCAGCCCGGTGGGAGGGACGCTGGCGGCTCGACTCCATCCCAGCCGATCGGAAACCGGATACTGCGCCCGACGCCGTCCAGATCGTAGCGCAGAACCAGCCAGGCTCCCGGACCACCACCGCTCAGCGGCCATATGGTCTGCCACTCTTGGCCAGCCTGCGGATCAGCCTGTTCGGCGCTGGCTTCGGCCAGGGTGATCCGGCCATCCGGCGAGTCCAGACGCAGGCTCAGAAGTCGGCCATTGCGACGCGGTATCAAACGCAGCTCCAGAACCCGCTGAGCCTCGGCATCAGGAGCGTGCAATCGCCAGTCCAGGTCCACCGGCGCGGTCAGCTTGCCGATGCTTGGCATGGCAGCCCCGCCGATCCAAGCCCCGGCCTGATCGGAGTCGGGTTCCCACCAAGCCCGACCGGTATCATCATCTGGGGGCGGACGGGCAAAGCGTCGGGCATCATCCATGGTCGCCTGCTCTCCCATGCCCACCGGAGC
>SLQH01000480.1 GCA_007131555.1 Planctomycetota bacterium
CGGCGACGATGCCGGCCCACGACGTCTGGCCCGCATCCTGCTCGCAACCTCCTGGCCTGTGACCACGGTCCGGTGGCTGGCTGGGCGGCTGGCCGATGGTTCTGCCGATCCCGATGACGCTGTGCATCTGGTCAATCTCCTGCCGGTGGTCGATCGTGGTCTGGGGTATCGTCCGTCTGGCCCTGGCCGGGCCACTGAGCCGGTGGCGATCACCTACGATGCCCCTGATGTCCTGGCTCCAGCCACCTGGCAGGAGTTGCGGGCTGCCGCCCTGGCCACCATCGATGCTGGGCGTCCACGCCTGCCGCAGGCCGATGTCGAAGCCGTCCTTGAACGTCTCGGATCCCATGATCCGTTGGCCCTGGCAGCATGGCTTGTGGCTCCCAGTCCGGCCGATGGCGATAGCGAACGCTTGGCCCAGACCATGCGTCATCGTCATCGTCTGCTGACCATGCCGGCGGTGGCACGGGGGCCGGAGACGGTGGCGGCCCTTGAGGATGCCATAGCTGCCGATCTGGCCATCGACCATCCGCGTCTGCGCATCCTGGCCCTCCAGTACCTCAGGCAGCGGGCGCCGCAGCGGCTGTTGCAGGTCGGCCTGGACACCCTGCCCGGCCTGCTCGATGAGTCGCCGGCCGGGGCCACGGCCCTGGTCAATGTCCTGATCCAGAGCCAGATCGCACTTGAGCAGCTACCGCAGCCGGATGACGGGATCGCCGCAGTTGATGTGTCGGTGTTGGTCGACCCACTGCAGCGGGCGGAACGCTCTGTGCGCCAGGCGTGGATAGCGTTCCTGTGGGATCGCCGACCCAGCGCCCTGCTCCAGATGATCGCAGGCCTGGTGACCAGCCGTCAAGACCTATTCGACCTGATGGCCTTGGGCGACCTGGTTGCCCAACGGCGTTCCTGGTCGGCTGATGACGAGCTGACAGCCCTGGCAGCCCTGGTGCATGCCAGCCGCTCATCGGCCACCGAACATCAGTTGCTGGCCCTGCGTGTGCTCGGTGAGTGGTCGACTGGCCGAGCCCGTGCCGCCTTGCAAGAGCGTCTGGCCGACGGTGACCTGCCACCGGCTGCGGTGACCTTGGTACAGCTGGCCCTTGACCGATCGACCCCAGAGCGGGAGGAATGACGATGCGTTCACTGCCCCTGATGACCGGCCTGACCGTGCTCTGTGCCATGTCCTGCAGCGCTCCACGTTCCTGGGTGGCCCTGCCGGTGGCCCAACCAGAAGTCGCCCATCCGATTCCCGATATTCCCGTGACTGATGCCACCGGGATTGATGACCGGCACGTGGATCCATCCATGACCGATCTGCCCGATCCTGCAACGGTGACGGCAATGATTGCCGCCCAGAGCGTCTGGCAGATCCCTGACGCCCGTCAACTGGATCCAGAAGCCATAGCCCAGGTGCGTATAGTCCCTCATGCCGGAGCCACTGACCTGCTGGTGCCGATCTACCGCCCAGTGCGCCAGTCGGTGATCTCTCGGGTGATCATCCGGGATGACCAGGGCCGGTTACGCTATACCGCCCCCCTGAATGCTGGTGATGCCGACGACCCCATCCATCTTGACCGGGCGCTCCTCCGCTTTGATGGCGGTCCAGGACAACTCAACGCCGACGGCAGCCATATCTTCAGGCCACATCCTCCGCTAGAGGTGGCCGAAAATGATTTCCTGCTGGCGATCGCCGCCAATGGCTGCCAGTTGCGGGTCATGGTGCGCGACAGCCAACACCCCGGCGACAGCTTGGTCCTGCGGCCTGACTTCGGGCATGTTTCAGCCCTGCATATGCATGCCATGCCTGGTCTTGACGGTGCCAATGGCCGCGCCGGTCTCCAAGGCCAGTTCGGTGCCTATGGCACCCGGGGCAACAACGGCGGTCATGGCAGTCATGGAACCTCGGTTCCCCTGGCCCGTACCGGTGCCCGCGGCGGCAATGGTGCGCCCGGTCGCGATGGTGGGCCAGGCGGCAACGCCAGCAATGGCCATCGTGGCCATGATGGAGGCAATGGCGCAAGCGGTCGGCATGGCGCCCATGCCGGCGACATCACCCTGACCTGTGAAGCGATCATCAGTCCCTTTGCCGAACAGCCCATGATCGCCGTACGCGCTCAGCGCAATGGTCATCCGTTGGCCTGGGTCATCAGCGATTCAGGGCTCATCCAGAGCGTGTGCAGCCCCCGGCGACGTGATACGCCACTATTGGGCGACAAACAGCGCCGGCCGCAAGTCCTGGTCATCCCCTGGGGAACGGGGCTCCAGGTCGCCGCCCATGGCGGTGCCGGTGGACGCGGCGGCAATGGCGGCCGGGGCGGCAGCGGTGGGGCGGGAGGCAACGGTGGCAGGGGCGGTACGGGCGGCAACGGTGGCATGGGAGGACTAGGGTCCATTGGCACCAATGGCACACCCGGAGCCAGAGCCACCCGCACCAGTCCTGGCACCGATGGTGGACAGGGAGGAAAGGGCGGCGATGGCGGCAATGGCGCCCCAGGCGGCAAAGGTGGCAATGGCGGCAATGGCGGCAACGGTGGCAACGGTGGCAATGGCGGCAATGGCGGCGATGGCGGCAATGGCGGAAATGGTGGGCGGGTCACCGTCATGGTCCGTGGGCCACACAACAGCTTGCCGATGCTGCGATCAGTACTCGGCTTCTCCCTGCATCCTGGTGCAGGCGGTCGTCCTGGTGATGGTGGAGGTCCGGGAGCCGCCGGAGCGGCCGGTCTGGCCGGCGAGCCTGGCCCTGGTGGCAACGGCGGGGCCGGTGGACGGGGTGGTCCTGGAGGCATGGGAGGACCGGGCGGTGAAGCTATCTCTTATTCAGTACGTGTCCCGCAGACCTACTTCAATCCGGCCACTGGAACCAACGAGACCCGGATGATCGATTCACTACGCTATCAGCGCGGCGGCTCCACAGGACCACAAGGTCAGCGGGGCAACGACGGGGCACCAGGCCAGAATGGTCCAGCCGGCATGGCCGGTCAGAGCGGCAGCCCAGGCCTGCCTGGAGCACGTGGAATCGGCGGCCAGCCTGGCCAATCCGGACAGGCTGGTGCCGTCTCCTGGTCCTTCCAGGAGGTGGCGCTAGAGAGGCCGTCACCACGCGCAGAGGACGCTGTGTCCCCGGATGCCGGGCAGCCCTATGACGCCATGGCCACACCGCAGGGCAGCGCTCAGAGCGTTCGGGTGCGAGTGATGAACGAGACCGAAACCCATTGGGAGCTGGAGATCGACGGCACCATCCGCCGTTTCCGCAAGGATCGCATCACCATCGTTGCCATCGACGAGGAATAGGGCGCGATCCATCACTCCTGCGACAGGGTGAAACGCCAGGCGGTACCGTTGATCGGTCCGGTCACCCGCACGACCACCGCGCCAGGAGCGGCTGTGACAGGGGGTGATCGCAGGGTCCCGGAATGGGAGGCGAAATGGGCACCCACCTGATCGGCATAGCGCGGATCCGGTGTCGTCGGGGTGATGATCGTCACCGTGCCGTTGACCAACACCTCGATCTTGTCGGGTAGTTGATAGCAATCGTAGTCCAGGCGCAGACGACGCCCCCGAACTGGACTGCGGTAGATGACATTGGTGATGCCGAAGCCGCCGGAGTCGACCAGGACCCCGAACTCGCCCTCGATCTCGCCTTCGGTCAAGGCATCGGGATTGGCAAAATGCGCATCCCAGGCGGCGGCGAAGGCCGCCTGTTCCTGCTGATGGATCTGCTGCCGACGGCGGAACTCGGCCTCGCTGCGCTGGCGGTCCTGACCCAGTTGGCGGTGCTCCTCCTGCTGGCGTTGGTGATCGGCTCGGGCCGTCTCGCTATGGTCGCGCCATTGCTGCCGGGAGCCTTGGGCCGCCACCTGATGACTGCCACCAGGACCCTCGACGTCCTGCCAGGGATCGATTGCGGTGGTGTCACTGGGCGAGCGGGCATCGTCATCATCGTCATCAGCCAGGGCCAACAGGGCGTCCAGGGCACTGTCCTGGGGCGGCTCAATGGTGAACACAATGCGGCCGCTGGCGCTGTTGCCCAGAGCGTCGGTCACGGTCACTGCCAGCCAGGTGCGGCGCGGTTCCTCAGGAGCAATCCCGGTATAGCTCCCGACCAGCGCATCTCCGGTCAGTCCTGCGACCACACCTTCACCCATGGTCACCTCCACCGACAAGGGACTGACGAGGGACGCCGGCGGATGGATCACAATCCCCGCTGGACGCAGATGTTCGACCCTGTCGGCCAGGACAATGCCGACAGCGCCGGTAGCGGCTGGCGCCTCCATCTGGGCTTGGTCGACGGGCGGGCTGGA
>SLQH01000152.1 GCA_007131555.1 Planctomycetota bacterium
CCCCGCCTCCTGGCCCTGGTCGAGGATCTCAGCGACGACCAGTTGCGCCACCTGGGCCGGGGCGGCCATGACCGGCGGGTGGTCTATCAGGCCTATCAGACAGCCACCGCCAGCCACGGCCAACCGACGGTCATCCTGGCCCAGACCATCAAGGGCTACGGCCTGGGGCCCTACGGTGAGGGCATGAACATCGCCCATAACCAGAAGCAGCTCGACGAGCGCGGCCTGGCGCACTTCCGCTCCCGCTTCGCCATCCCCCTGACCGATGACGAGATCGTTGACGCCCCCTTCTACCGGCCCCCGGCTGATGCCCCGGAGATGGAATATCTGCACCAGCGGCGGCAGGCCCTAGGCGGCTTCGTGCCGCGCCGGGTGCTCAGCCATCCCCGCCTCCAGGTGCCGCCCCTGGAGAGCCTGGGCGAACTGCTCCAGGGCACCGACGGGCGGCCGGTGTCCACCACCATGGCCTTCGTCAGGTTGCTGGGAGCCCTCCTCCATGATGCCGCGCTGGCCCCACACCTGGTGCCGATCGTCCCCGACGAGGCCCGGACCCTGGGCATGGACGGCCTGTTCCGCCAGCTCGGCATCTACACCCATCCCGGCCAGCGCTACACCCCGGTCGACAGCGACATGGCCCTCTACTACCGCGAGGCCAGCGATGGTCAGGTGTTGGAGGAAGGCATCACCGAGGCCGGGGCCCTGGCCAGCTTCACCGCCGCCGGCACCGCCCATGCCACCTGGGGCATCCCGATGATCCCCCTGTACGCCTACTATTCCATGTTCGGCTTCCAGCGGGTCGGTGATGCCATCTGGGCCGCCGCCGACGCCCGCGCCCGCGGCTTTCTGCTGGGCGCCACGGCCGGGCGCACCACCCTCAACGGTGAGGGGCTCCAGCACCAGGACGGCCACAGCCACCTGCTGGCCAGCACCGTGCCGGCGATCGAGGCCTACGATCCGGCCACCGCCTACGAACTGGCGGTGATCGTCCACGAGGGCCTGCGGCGCATGACCGAGGCCGACGAGGACGTGATCTATTACCTGACCCTGTACAATGAGAACCAGCCACAGCCGGCGATGCCCGACGACCCGACGCTGCGCGAGGGCATCCTGCGCGGCCTGTACCGACTTGACCGCCCGCGCGGCCCGGTCGACCTCCACCTGTGGGGGTCCGGACCCCTGCTGACCGAAGCCCGGCGGGCGGCCACCCTGCTGGCCGAGGACTACGCCGTCACGGCGGCCCTGTGGAGCTGCACCTCGCCCACCCGCCTCTATCGTGAGGGCCAGCAGGCCGCCCGGCACAACCGTCTGCATCCCCATGATCCCCCGCTCAAGCCCTGGCTCCAGCAGCAGATCAGCGATGCCCTCCCGGTGGTGGTGACCAGCGACCATGTCGCCGCCCTCTATGACCGGCTGGCCCCCTGGCTGGCCGGACCCATCATCACCCTGGGCACCGATGGGTTCGGCCGCAGCGACAGCCGCCCGGCCCTGCGCCGTCATTTCGGCATCGACGCCGAACACCTGGTGGTGGCCGCCTTGCAGGCCCTGGGGCGCCATGATGACGCCGCCCGGGCCATCACCGCCTACCATATCGATCCCGAGGCCGCCGATCCGCTCAGAGCCTGACGCGCCCGTGAAAGGAGTTCCCGATGGCCACCACCGTCAGCCTGCCGGCCCTCGGCGAGGGCATCACGGTCGCCGAGATCATCGCCCTGCGGGTACAATCGGATGATCAGGTCGCCAGGGGTGACACCCTGGTGGAGATCGAATCGGGCAAGGCCACCATCGAACTGCCCAGCCCGGTGGCCGGCACCGTGGCGGCCATCCACGTAGCGGTGGGCGACAGCGTGCGCCCTGGTGATCCACTGCTGGAACTGGACAACACCGGCGACGACCCCCCGCCGCCAGAGCAACCGTCCCAGACCGCGCAGACCGAGCCCAGCCAGGCCCCGGAAGCCCAGGAACCGCCAGCCCGGCGCCCTGATCCGGCGCCGTCGGCCACCGCCCTGCCGCCCGCCGCAGCGCCGTCGGTGCGGCGCCTGGCCCGCGAACTGGGCATTGATCTGGCCCAGGTGGCAGCCGAGGCCGACGGCCGCATCAGCGCCGCCGCCGTCCGGGCTGCCGCCCAGGGCCCAACTGCGGCCCCAGCCGCAGCCCCACCGGAACCGGCCCGCGACCAGGGTGACGGCCAGAGCCTATCACGACGACGGCGGCAGATCGCCGCCCTGATGACCCGCTCGTGGCAGGAGATCCCCCACGTCTTCCAACAGTTGGAGGTCGACCTGACCGCCACCGAGGCCTGGCGTCAACGCCACAACCAGGACCACGCCCCGCATCTGAGCCTGAGCGTGCTGGCCCTACGGGCCATGGTCGAGGCCCTGGGTGAGCACCCCCGCTTCAACGCCGCCTTCGACGGCGACACCCTGCGCCTGCACCAGCAGGCCGACATCAACATCGCCATCGCTGCCGATGCCCCGGATGGCCTGATCGCCCCGGTGGTCCACCGGGTCCAGTCCCTGAGTCTGGCCGAGACCGCCGAGGCCCTGCACGGCCTGATCGCCCGCAGCCGGACCAAGGATCTGGAGGTCGACGACCTCCAGGGGGCGACCATCACCCTGAGCAACCTTGGCCCCATCGGCGGCGGCTTCTTCACCCCCCTGATCACCCCACCCCAGGTGGCCGCCGTCGGCCTGGGCCAGGCCCGGCTCCTGCCCCGCTACCACGATGGTGGCCTGTTCCCACGCCTGATCATGCCCCTGACCGTCAGCTATGACCATCGCATCGCCGACGGGGCCGACGGCCTGCGTTTCGCCCAGGCCCTGGTCCGGGCTCTGGAGACCCCGCTTGAGGAGCCATCGTAAACAACATTCAACATCTGTATTTCACCACAGAGAGCACAGAGGACACAGAGAAGGAGGGTTGTCAGGCGCCATGTCATCTCTCTGTGCTCCCTGTGTCCTCTGTGGTACATATCAAGGCAAGACGCCCAGAACCCAAGAGATGGCGTTGATGACAAGGAGGTTCGTATCATGGCCACCAGCCTGTCTGCCGATCTTGTGGTCCTGGGCGCTGGTCCCGGCGGCTACGCGGCCGCCTTTCGGGCCGCCGACCTGGGCTTGACGGTGATCCTGGTCGATCGTGGGCCGCGCCTGGGCGGGGTCTGCCTGCACCACGGCTGCATCCCCTCCAAGGCCCTCCTGCACGCCGGTCATCTGATCCATCAGACCCAGGCTGCCGCCGCCTATGGCCTGCACTTCGCCGCCCCGCGCATCGACACCGCCGCCCTGGAGGGCTGGAAGCAGGGCATCATCACCGATCTGGCCGATGGCATCGACACCCTGGCTGCCCGCCGGCGGGTCCAGGTGGTTCTGGGACGGGCCCACTTCCTCGATCCCCATCAGTTGGAGGTCCATGGCCAGCAGACCACGGTAGTGCATTTCCAGCATGCCATCATCGCCACCGGTTCACGCGGGGTCCAGGTGCGGGACTGGCGTCTGCCCTCGGGCCGGGTCATGGACAGCTACGATGCCCTGCATATCGACCCCCTGCCGCCGCGCCTGCTGGTAATCGGCGGCGGCTACATCGGCCTGGAGCTGGGTGAGGTCTACGCCGCCCTCGGCAGCCAGGTCCATGTGGTCGAACTGGGCGAAGGCATCCTGCCTGGAGCCGACCGCGACCTGGCCGAGGTCCTGGAGCGGCATCTGCGCCGCCGCTTCGTCGAACTGCGCCTGGAGACCAAGGTCCTGGCCCTGCGTGATGAACACGACGGCGTGGCGGCCGAGTTCTCCGGCCCGATCAGCGATCCAGGGCTACGGTTCGACCGGGTCCTGGTGGCCATCGGCCGACGGCCCAACAGCGACGGTCTGGGCCTGGAGGCCCTGGGGGTGGACTGCGATGCCCAGGGCTTCATCGTCACCGACCACCAGCGGCGCAGCTCCTGTGCGTCGATCTTCGCCATCGGTGATGTCGCCGGACCGCCCCTGCTGGCCCACAAGGCGGCCTACGAGGGCAAGATCGCCGCCGAGGCCATCACCGGGGCCGCCGCCGCCGATGACATCCAGGCGGTCCCGGCGGTGGTCTACACCGATCCCGAAGTGGCCTGGTGCGGCCTGAGCGAGACCGCCGCCAGGGCCCAGGGCCTGACGGTGGCCTGCGCCCGCTTCCCCTGGGCGGCCTCGGGCCGGGCCCGCACCCTCGGTGCCGATGACGGCCTGACCAAGCTGGTCTACGAGCCGACCAGCCGCCGCCTGCTGGGTGTCGGCATCGTCGGGGCCGGGG
>SLQH01000050.1 GCA_007131555.1 Planctomycetota bacterium
CCTGACGAGATTGCCACTCTATGTCCTGGTATGGGAGTGCGTTCCCCTACTCACTCCGCAAATCCATCACCACCCCCCTGCCCATGGCCCGGCGCCCGGCCAGGACGATGGTCAGGACTCCGACCACCACCACCAGGGCCAGGAGGGCGGCGATCATGCCCACTGCCATCGGTTGACCTGGGGCCAGGACGATGGGGAGGATGGCGATCAGGGCCGCCACCAGGCCCAGGCCGATGCCGGCCGCCAGCAGGCCACTGTGCTCCAGGATCAGCATCCACACCAGTCGGCGGCGGGCGAAGCCCAGGGCCTGCATCAGGGCCAGTTCGCGGTGCCGTTCCAGGACGTTGCGCAGCAGCACCACGCCCAGGCCGAGGGAACCCAGCAGCAGACCGAGGGCACCGAGGATCTGGAAGATGCCGAGATAGACGTTCTGCATGGCAAAGAGACGGCGCAAGCGTTCATCGGCCGGATCCAGGCGCAAGCCATGGGATTGCAAGCGGGTCTCCAGGAAGCGCCGCAACAGGGCCAGGGCCTGCGCATCACGATGGGCACTGTCGACCAGGAAGGCCTGATAGCCGTTGTGGGACGGGAAGTGGTGGACGAAATGCTCCTCGGCGATCAGCAGCCCCCCTTGCAGCATGGCATCGGCCAGGGTCGCCACCAGCTGGACCACCATCCGGCCGCCGCTCTCATCATCGTAGATCAACACGTCGCCCAGGCCCAGGGCCATGGCGTAGGTGGCAGCGGCGGTCTCGGCGATGGCCGGCACGGCCTCGACCTCCTGACGCTCACCGTCGATCACCACCTCTACCCGCCGGCGCTGATGGAGCAGACGCCAGTGCTCGGCTGTGGTCTGGACCGGGTCGATACTGCGATGGAACGAGAAGGCCTCACGCTCGGCCAAGGCCTCGGGATCCAGCCCCCACAGACGCGGCTGGGTCGAACGGTTGAGGTTCAGGCAGGAGGCATCATCGCCATCGGTGGCCCGCATCGGCACCCAGGCCAGACCGGCCAAAAGATCGCCAGCGCCGCCATCTGGCCGGTCCTCAGCCCCCTGCTGACGCCACCAGGCAGCAAAGATCCGTTCGGTGATGCCATGATGGCGCTGACCAGCAGCGGAGCCCAGATCATGCAGGACCGGCAGGTTGGTCTCGCCCATGAAGGCGAAGCCGCCGGTTCCGGCACTACGATCCCAGGCATTGAAGCTGGCATCGCGATACATCGCCCCCACGGCCAGGATCAGGAAGCAGGCGCTGGCCAGGACCGCGACGATGGTCAGCGAGCGGCCCGGAGCGCGGGTGGCGTTGGCCAGGGCCAGGGAGGCCAGACCACGCTGGTCGCGGGGCGGCCTGGCCCCCAGCTGACGCAGGCCCCAGACCACCAACAGGATGCCGCCGACCAGCAGCAGGGCCCCGGCCCCGAAGAAGCGCGGCGCAGCGCTGGGATCAGGGATGAAGGCCAGGGCCAGGACCAGGGCCGCCACCACCAGGGCCAGACCGGCTCCCAGCAGCCAGGCTGCCGGACGACGATGCTCGGCTCCGGCATGCAACTGCTGGCGCAGCAGATGCACGGCCTGGCTATGGCGCATGCGGTATAGCGAGGACCACAGTACCCCCAGGGCCAGGAGCCAGACCACGACCGCACCGATGATCAGCCGGCCAGGGGTGATGGCAAACTCCAGTTCGACCCCGCCCACCGCCGCCTGCCAGATGCCACCGCTGATCCAGCGGGTCAGCAGCCAGGTGTAGCCAATGCCCAGACCGGCCCCGACCACCACCCCGATCGAGGCGATGATCGCCGCCTCGGCCAGGAAGATGCGCCGACAACGGGCATGAGGGAAGCCGATGGCCAGCAGCAGGCCGTAGGACGACCGCCGGCGGTCCATGGCGAAGGCGAACAGCAGGGCGGTCAGCAGCAGGGCGGCGACGATCAGGAAGAAGCTCATGCCGATGAAGTATTCACCCAGGTCGACCCCACCACCGGCCGCCATCATGCCCTGACCGCGGACATCGACCACCTGCAGGCCGAGACTGCGGGGGTCGACCCGCTGGCGGATCAGATCTGCGATCCGGGCCTGGTCGTCATCCTCGCCCAGGAAACGGAGCTGGGTGGTGGCCCCGAAGCGGTTGCGCCACAACTCCCGCCCGGCAGCCAGGGTGACGAAGGCCTTGGGGCTGCCCTCATGGGCCATCCAGTAGGCCTCGTCGGCATCGCTGATGCGGCTGAAGTCGATCGGCAGGTTGGCATCGAACTCGGCGCAACTGGCACTGCCCTCGATACCGGGGAAGGCCGGCATCATGGTCGGATCGGCGGCCAGGCCGGTCATCGGCCGGATGGCCCGCACCGTGAAGTCCTGGCGGTGCTCGTCCAGACGCCGCATCGGCCCCATGGTCCAGTAGGCGATGCTGAGGCGGTCGCCGACCCCGATCTGGAGATGATCGGCCAACCACTGGTTGATCAACACCTCGTCGTCGGCCCAGTCAGCCGGGGCTGGGTCATCACCGCTGGCAGCGAACAGATCTGGAGTCACGGCGCTAACCATCGAGTAGACCGCCACCCGATCACCGGCAGCCAGATCGGTGACGAGGTAGGTCATGATCTCGTGGCCACGATCGGCCAGGGGCTCGACCTCGCCGTGGTCGGCCAGGAAGATGCGGCGGCTGCGCAGCTCGACGCCGCCACCGGGGATCGGCCGCAGCTCCATGCCGACATCATCCGGACGCCAGACCGCGGCCAGGGCGGCGTTGACGGCCTGGGCATCCAAGACCCCCTCGCCAGGCGCGAACAGGAAGAGGTTGCAGCGCCGGTGCAGATCGTCGTCCTGCTCCTGCAACAGGCGCAGGGGCACGAAGACATTGAGCGAGGCCACCTGGTTGGCGGCCAAGCCGAAGATCCCCATCTGGTCATCGTCGACCACCGCCGTCACCGGCAGGACCAGACGCATCATGGTATCGCTGCGATCATCGGAACTCATCAGCACATCGCCGCCCAGCCATGACGGCTTGTGGATGCCGATGATGACCTCGCTGCCGAGCGGATCATCCAGGCCCAGGGCCTCGGCGCTGCGACGGCTGAGGACCAGACCATCGGTATCGGTGGGCGGGGTGCCGCGGGAGAACTGCCAGAACTCGGGCGTGACCCCCAAAATGTCAACGTTGATGCGCCCCTCACCGGTGGGCAGGTTGGCCACCGCCGGCAGCTGCATCACCGCCGCCGCCCGGGGCCGTTGGTCCGGATCCATGGCCTCCAGCACCCGTTGGGCAAGATCGTCGGTATACAGGCGACCATGGCTGATCACCGCCGCCTCGACCTGACCGAGACGACGATCAGCCAGACGACGCAAGGACAATCGTACCACATCGCCGACCAGCAATGAGCCGACCAGGGTCATGGTGGTGACCATCACCCCCAGCAGCACCGCCAGATGCGAGCGCCGGTAATGGATCAGACCCCGCAACACCACGCCCATGACGTTCCTCCTCACGCCGCCTGAAAACGGCCGTCGTGCACGGTGTGGACCCGTTCCATACGGGCCGCCAGTTCCTTCTGATGGGTGACCACCACCAGGGTGGTGCCCTCGGCCCGATTGAGGTCGATCAGCAGGGTCGCCAGTTCATCGGCGGTGCGTTCGTCCAGGGCTCCGGTCGGTTCGTCGGCCAAGACCAGTTCAGGACGATTGATCAGGGCCCGCACCACCGCCACCCGTTGCCGTTCACCGCCCGAGAGATGATGGGGCCAATCGGTGGCCCGGTCACCGAGGCCCACCCGGCCCAGCAGGGTGTCGGCCCGCTCAATGGCGGCGGCATCGGCCCGCCCCCCCCCGGCCAGGGTCGGCAGAAGCACGTTCTCGCGCACCGTGCATTGCGGTAGCAGATGATGATCCTGGAAGATGAAGCCGACATGCCGACTGCGGAAGGCGGCCAGGGCCGCCGGATCGAGACCGGCTAGGTCCTGACCCTGGAACAGCACCCGTCCGGCACTGGGCACATCGAGGGCCCCCAGGAGGTTGAGGGCCGTGCTCTTGCCGCAACCGGACGGACCGACGATGGCCTCCATGGCTCCGGCGGCGATGCTCAGATCGGCCCCCTCAAGGACCGTGCGGGCGTCTGCCGCCCCAGGCGTACCGTAGGTCTTGGTCACCTGTTCCAGGGCTACCAGGGTCATGGGCTGTCCTCCTGTGCCGTCATCCTGACGGTGCTGACACTCTCGCGGCCACGGCCGGCGATGCCAGCATGATCGCCTCGAGAGCGGCGGCGGCGGCCTGATGGGTGAA
>SLQH01000052.1 GCA_007131555.1 Planctomycetota bacterium
GCCGGCGGTCGACAGGCATTCGTGGGAGGCGATCAGGTCACGGGCCTTCTGCTCCATGTCGGCGGTGGTGACCAGCCAGCCGGTCACTTTCTGACCGGGATACTTCTCCTGCAGCTTCTTGCGCATGTCGATGAACAGCTCGCTGTCCTCCATGCGGACCTTGGTACCCCGACGCTTGATGTCCACGAACCAGACGTCCTTACGGCCTCGGGCCAGGACGATGCGGCCATTGCCTTCAATGCCAAAATGCTTGGCAGGCAGGGCCTCGACACTCTGGAACACCGGCAGTCGGGTCTCCTCCTCACGGTTGACCACGGTCCCCGACAGGGGATGGCCAGCCCGCAACAGGCGGATGATGGCTTCTTCGGTAGCTCGCACGGCGACGCGCATGGGCACTCCTCGCTATAGAATGGTCAAAGAGACGGGGGACATCGCATGACGCCGTCCCCCTCACGAGCCTGATATCATAGCACAGACGGCAAAAAAAGCAAGCAGGAACGCGCTTCGCTTCGGCATCTGTGGCAGGATCAGCCAGGACTGCAGTTGTGCCAGCCCCACTCAAGCTGACGGATCACGGGGCCGGAGTGACCGGATTGTACTCGTTCCAGGCTGGCCAGTTGCCGGCCCGCCAGTGCTTCATGTCCTGGAGGACGTTGATGTTCTTCGGCTCGATGGCGGTGTAGACATGCTCGGCGCAACGGCGACGGTCCTCGGCCGCAGGCTGGGCATTGCCGTAGGTAGCAAAGGTCATGGAATAACGGCCCAGGCTGACCACCTGACCCGGCTTCACGGTCACTTGCACCGGTTCCGGCAGGGGGAAGAACTGGCGTTGTACCCAGGCGGCCTCGGACTGACCATCATAGCCCAGGTCCTTGATCGGGGTATGAAGGAAGTCGTGCTGGGTCATCCACAGATACCGGAAACCGGTCACGGTATAGGTGCCCGGCGCCACATTACCCTTGAACCAGTAGGTTCCACCCCGGGCGCTGGCGTCGAACATGTCCAGGGCCATCTCGGCACCATCAGGACCAGTGATCACCGGATAGAAGCCGGACGTGAACAACTGGATGCTATGATCGCTGAGATTGCCATGGGGATCCCGCTCATGGATGACCGCCTCAATGGCGATCAACGAACTCTGGCCCGGCTCACTGACCGGCTCGACCCGGGGAAACAGACTGCCCATGCAGCCGGTCCCAGCGCCAAGCGCGGCCAGGGCGACAACGACAGTGATGAGGGAACGGAAACGCACGATCATGATTTTCTCCTGGTGGTGAAGAAACAATTATAACCATGCTTCCCCTCTAAGCAAACTGAAAGGGAGCGACGAATAGCAGACATCTGAGACCGCCTACCCATGACCAACGCCCTATCACCGGCCAGCCAGGGCCCGCTCTACGATCTCGGCCACGTCCCGGCTGGGATCGGCATCACGGATGGCCTCCAACTGGGCCTGCATCAGGCCCTGACGGCGGTCATCATAACGACGCCAATGGTTGAAGGCGCAGGCCAGGCGGGCGGCGACCTGGGGATTGACCCGGCTGAGTTCGCGCACCACCGCCCCCACCAGGGCGTAGCCCCGGCCATCGGCGCGATGGAAGTGGACCGGGTTACCGCTGGCGAAGGCGCCGATCAGAGACCGGATCCGGTTGGGATTGGCGAGGGTGAAGTCCGGATGGTGGCGCAGGGCCTCGACCCGTTCGACGGCATCGGGGCGGTCGGCCACGGCCTGGACGGTGAACCACTTGTCCAGAACCAGGGCATCCTGGCCATGGCGTTGATGGAAATCGGCCAGGGCCGCTACCGCTTCGGGATGGTCGAGGTTGGCCAGGGCGGCCAGGGCGGCGATGCGCTGGGTCATCGAGGCAGCGCTGCGGTAATGGTTGGCGATCAGGTCGATCTCGGCCGTTCCCAGGCGGACCAGATGGGCCAGGCAGGCATGGGCCAAGCGCCGCCCCTGACGGGCGGCGATCGAGCGGTCGACGGCGTTGATGCTGCGCCGCTGCTCATAGGCGGCCCGCAGGGCCGGAGCATGGCCGGCGGCCAGATGTCGGGCGTGCCAGTCGCGGACCCGGTGGATGGCCTCGATGTCGATGCGCTCCAGCTCCTGACCGAGTTCGCTGATCCCCGGCAGGTCGAGGGCCAGGGCCTTGAGGGCGTCGTCGAGATCCTCGGCGGCCAGGGTCGCGGCGAAGATGGCATCCAGGGCCGGGCTGGCGGCCGGGGCGGTGCCGGAGCGGATCTGCTCCAGCAGGACCCGCCGAGCGACCTCCTGCCCGGCCTGCCAGCGGTTGAAGGGATCGGGGTCATGAGCGGCACGCAGGGTCAGGGCGGCGTCATCGGCAGTCTGGTGCAGCCGGACCGGGGCCGAGAAGTCACGTAGCAGCGAGGCCACCGGGGCCGCCGCCAGGCCGTGGAAGACCCACTCCTGCTCGACCTCCACCAGTTCCAGGACCAGCTCCAGGGGGGCCTCGGCCTGATCCGGAGCCAAGCGCAGGGGCAAGGGCCGGCCCTGGGCATCCAGCAGGCCCATGCGCACCGGGATGTGAAAGGGTTCGGCCGCAGGGAAGCCGGACAGGTCGCGCCGCTGCTGGCGCAGACGCAGATGGAAGCAGCCGGTGGCGGCATCGAAGCGCCCCTCGGCCACCAGTTCAGGGGTGCCGGGCTGGCTGTACCAGCGGGCGAAACGCTCCAGGTCACGCCCATTGGCATCGGCCATGGCGGCCCGGAAGTCGTCACAGGTCACCGCCTGACCGTCATGACGGGCGAAGTACAGATCCATGCCGGCCCGAAAGCCCTGCTCACCGAGCAGGGTATGGTACATGCGGATGACCTCGGCCCCCTTGTTGTAGACCGTGGTGGTATAGAAGTTGTCGATGGCCTGGTAGGACTCAGGACGGATCGGATGGGCCATCGGCCCGGCGTCCTCCAGGAACTGATGCTGGCGCAGGATCCGCACCTCGTCGATGCGTTTGACCGCAGCCGAATTACGGTCGGCGCTGAACTGCTGGTCACGGAAGACGGTCAGGCCCTCCTTGAGAGTCAGCTGGAACCAGTCGCGACAGGTGATCCGGTTGCCGGTCCAGTTATGGAAGTATTCGTGGCCGATGACCCCTTCGATGGCCTCGTAGTCAGCATCAGTGGCGCTGTCATCATCGGCCAGGACGTAGCGGGCGTTGAAGATGTTGAGGCCCTTGTTCTCCATGGCTCCCATGTTGAAGTCGGCCACGGCAACGATCATGTACAAATCCAGGTCATATTCGCGACCATAGCGCTCCTCATCCCAGCGCATGGCCTGCTGGAGGGATGCCAGGGCATGACGGGCCCGCTCGCGGCGGCCGGGATCGACCCACAACTCCAGGCGCACGCTGCGCCCGGAGACGGTGGTGAAATCACCCTCCAGGCAGTCGAGCTTCCCGGCCACCAGGGCGAACAGGTAGCTCGGTTTGGGGAAGGGATCCTCCCAGCGGACCCGATGACGCCCCCCGCCCAGATCCTCCTCGGCCAGACGGTTGCCGTTGCTCAGCAGCACCGGGTAGCGCTGACGCTCAGCGCTGATCGCCACCCGATAGCGGGTCAGGACATCAGGGCGGTCAAAAAACCAGGTGATGCGGCGAAAGCCCTGGGCCTCGCACTGGGTGCAGAGGATCGCCCCGCTGCCGTAGAGCCCCGATAGCTCGGTGTTGGCATAGGGACGCAGGTGGACCACGGTCTCCAGGCGGACCTCCGCCCCCAGGCCGGGAATGGTCAGGGTGCCGTTGCCCAGTTCGTACTCGTCGGGCCCCAGAGGACGGCCATCGACAGCCACCAAACGGGTATCAAGCGCCTCACCGTCGAGGACCAGAGGGCTGCGATCCTCGGCCACGACCCGGCGCAGCACGCTGAGCGCCCGCACCACCACCTCCTCGTCACCGATATCGACCTCCAGGTCGATGCTGTCAACGCTCCAGGCAGGCGGCTGGTAGTCGGCTCGATACACGGTCTGGTTGGTGCTCATGGGGACTCCTGGTTGCAGAACTGTGGTCCTACCACATGCGGTCGCCAAACCAAGCCCGTCAAGCCCCCGCCGGGGTCCGGGCCATGCGGGGGCTGGCCCCGGTCAGGGAGCGGAACACGCGGGAGAAGTAGCGCGGGTCGCGGTAGCCGCAGGCCAGGGCCACCTCCTGGACCTGGAGGGCGCTGTCCTGCAGCAGTTCGCGGGCCAGGGCCACCCGCCGGCGGTTGATGTCATGGACCAGACGCTGACCGGTCAGGACCTGGTAGCGGCGGGCCA
>SLQH01000002.1 GCA_007131555.1 Planctomycetota bacterium
AGGCCAGGGCGGCGGCACCATCGTTGCAATGCGCTTGCGTTCATCATCGCCGTAGCCCGCTTGCGCTCATCATTGCCGTGAATGATCACGAGTCGCGGGATCCACAGGCCGTATGACGCTCATCATGGCGACGTCCTGGCTGGGATTTGGCGAACGCATGGCAGCCACGCATCGGCACGCGGGCCAAGGCCCGGTGCTCCGTGGTGGGTTTGTGGCAGGCAATGGTTGCAGGCGAGTCCGGAACCGAACACGGCCAGGCGACCCGCCTCGCGCCTGGGCGGCCTCCGCTCCATCCCCCATCTCCGCAGTTGCACCGCAGTGCAAGACCGTCTAGCATGCAGGCCAACGGCACTGCTCGGCCATCACACCACCATGCCCTGTCAATCGAGGACATCATGACCGACGACCAGACAACGCCCGATGCCACCAACCCAGCCGAGACTCCTGAGGCGGTCACGCCGGAGACTCCGCCTGAGGAATGGAAGCCAGAACCACGCCAGTGGACCTGGAAAGACCTCTTCATGGCACCGATGCTGGCCTTCAAGCCCAAGTGCATGGTGATCAGCGCCCTGACCCTCATCGCTTTGGGTCTGTTCCTGTGGGCCTGGGGCAAACTGGTCAACGTCAGCGCCGATCTGATCATCATCGCGCCTATCGTCTCCTGGGGAACCTGGGTCATCGGTGCGGCGATCTTCACCCTGGGCGCCAGCCTGGTGTCGATCTTCATGAAGGCCGATCTGCTGGACGACGAGTTCCTCAGCCTCAAGGAGGCCCTGGGACAGATGAAGAGTCGCCTGGTAGCGGCGCTGCTGGTGCCCTCTTTCCTGGTATTGGTGGTGGCCGGCTTCTATCTGATGATCTATGGAGCCGAACTGGTGGGCAGCATCCCCTACATCGGTTCGCTGCTGTATGCCCTGCTGTACCTGCTCGGCTTCCTCTTGGCCCTGTTCACGGTCCTGCTGACCATTGGGGCCCTGCTCGGCATCTTTGTCGGGCCGGCAGTCATCGCCATCCGCCGTCATAGCTGGTTCGATAACGTCATCGACACCTTTGAGGCGGTCGGCACCAAGCCGCATGTGCTGATTCTCAACCTCGGCCTGACCGTGATCATGATGACGGTCTGCTACACCATCGGCCAGAAGTCGATGGGTGAACTGGAACGCATGGCCACCACCAGCAGCCATATCCCCGGCGCCGTCCTGGCCCGCACCGAGGCTCGGGCCAGCGGTCTGGCGACCCGCTGGTTCAGCGATGTTGATCCCTGGCTCAATGGCAGCCTGCACGTCGGCCTGCACAGCGTACCGCTGGCCGGCGGCTTGGCGGGCGGCTACTTCCTGCCTGAGCGTCATCCTCTGGAGGTATCACGTCAGCGCTCTCTCGGACGGCTGATAGACTATTTTAACGCTAAGATCGAACAGAAGCGGCAGCGGGCCGAAGCCATCTTCGAGGCCATCGACGGCAATGGTGATACCGTTGAGACCCAGATGCAGTTGATCGACAAGCTGGAGAAGCAGGCCGAGGCCCTGTATGCCAGCATCGCCGACGCCCATCGGGATCTGAGACATGACACTAGTGATGACGACGGCACAGCTGAGGAGCGGCGCTATCAGGCCCGCCATCTCAGCGGCTGGGACCGGTGGTTCAGCGGCCTGGTGGTCGGCCTGTGGAAGGGTCTCATCACCCTCCTCCTGCTGGGCTATGCCATCAACCTGTTCCTGGCTGGCGGCATGCTGACCTACCTCGGCGTACGCGAGGACGACTACTGGGATGACGAGGACCTGGAGGATCTGGATCAGCTGGCCAAGGAGCTGGAAGAGGAAGCCAAGCAGGAGCAGGCTGCGGCTGAAGATCAGGCCACCACGCCACCTCCGGCCCCAGAGAGCGCTGATGCCAGTACCGACGAGTCCTCTGCTCAAGAGACTGATGACGTCGACAGCACTGAGAAGGAAGACTCGACAGAGGCGCAAGACGGTGCCGATAGCGAGGAATCCAAGAGCGCCGCGCCTCCCGCTGCCAATACTTCGGCTACTGACGAAGCCCCGGCGGCAGCAGACGACAGCGCTTCTGAGGCGGCTCCGACAGAAAGCCCCAGCGCCGTTGATGAGCCCCCTGCCCATGATGACCCTCAGGAACTCAGCAAGACAGACGACGACGCTGACGACAAGCCAAAAAAGAAACGCAAGTCCAAGAAGACCAAGTCCGATGATGACGAGGCGGCCAAGGACGACTGAGGCCGCAGCCACATTGCTGCCGCACCCCCACACACCGGCCTCTGGCCGGTGTGTGCTTTTCGGAGCTTCAGAATTTCGTGTGGGCTGCAATCCGACTCTGTTTGACGAGACTTGTATCTGAAATGGCCTCACGCAAAGATCGCCAAGAACGCAGAGGCCCTGCGGGCGGCGGGAGAAGGACTCAGGAACAATGGCGTTCAGCAACGACGACCCCCAAGCCGCCGATCTCCAACTCAGCATACATCATGATGTTGAGCCCCTTCAGGGCTCGGTGATGGGGCTGGTCCTCTACCCAGGGCCTTGTCCTGGGCTATCCCATGACGCCCCTTCGGGGCTGAAGCACAGTGGTCAAGGCGATGCCCTGGGCAGTCACGGGGCGCTGCGTAGGAGTTCGATAATCGCTCCAAGGGGGCAAGATGATAGAGCCCAGGGCAACGCCCTGGGCGCGAAGGCGCATTTCCATCTCAGCCCTGAAGGGGCGAAACCATGACATTTGGTAACGAGTCAGCCTCAGTTCTTCTCAGTCCCTGGTACAGAAGCTCCAAGAATCGCCGTTACTGAACACCATTGAACCCAGGAGCCTGTAAGCCTAAAAACGACAGTTGGGCTTTAGACTTCTGCTTATAGGATTGCTGTTCAAGTGGATATACGCAACCACAACAGGTTCACCTTCTGGATGAAAGACCGAATCTGTCTATATCGCCTTTTAGAGCAACCCTACAGCCTCCAGCCTAAAGCCTCCAGCCGGATATAAGATGATCCCCTTATGCGGAACCTTGGCCCGGCGCTGTCGTCGCGAAACCGGTCGGCTGCTGGTCATCTATGTTGCTGGCTATCTCGGCCTGTTTTCCCTGGCGGTGGCCGGTCGCCTGGTACGCGATGGCGCTCCCTTGTTCGATGTGCTGCGGATACTGCCGGATCAACTGGCCTTTCCGGCCACCATCGCCCTGCCTCTGGCCCTGGTCACGGCCCTGCTCAACTGCCTGGGGCGGATGCGCGAAGATGGCGAGATCATCGCCCTGCAAGCCTCAGGCATCAGCCCCCTACGGCTTTGCCTGGCCCTGTTGCCCCTGATCTGCGTGGTTGCCTGCAGCGTGGGGGCCTTGGCCCACTGGGCCATGCCAGCCGCCTACAACAATCTCCGTGACAGCATGAGCGCGGTGGTCCGCCAGGCCATCGGCACCCAGGTCAGTCGCCGCCGACCGATCTTCGAGGACCGCCGCCGCGGCCTGAGCATCACCGCTGATGGCGCCGATGGCAACAGCCTTGAGGGCGTCTTCATCCACTTCTCACGATCACGGCACGAACAGCTGATCTGCTATGCGCCCAAGGCCCGCTGGGTCAGCGGTGATGATACCGGCGATGAGCTGTCGCTGCGCCTGGAGCTGCAAGCCGCTCGCCTGATGCGCTATCGTCGTGATCGTGGCGTGATCGCCGATATCGATCTGGGGGTCTTCGAGCGCATGGTGATCGACCTCAGTCAGGATGCCCCGGACAATGCCCTCAAGCCCGATGCCATGCCCACCACCGACATCGCCCACGGCATAGACCTGATGGCGGCAGCCCTGTCGCTGGCCCACAGCGAAGATGACCACCGGCAGCTCATCCGGGCCTTGCTGGCCCTACCCGACAGCCCCCTCAACCAGCATGACATCCGGCGGCCGAGGACGATCCTCACTCATCTTCAGCGCCCTCCGCTAGCCCGCCTGCTGAGCTCCGAGGCCGTCATGCCCGATCCTGATGATCCGGCAGTCCGGACCCGGATCGCCGCCTTGCTCAACGCCATGCTGCCCCATGTCGACACGGTGTTGCCCGATGGCGTGGCCGCGCTGCCGGGGTCGCTGCGCCAAGTCCACCAATCATATGATGAGGACCAGGACTCCCCGGCCATCCGCCGGCGCATCAATCGCCGGCTGTTGATGGATCACCTGGACGGGGCCGTACGCGACGAACTGATCCTCGACCTGCTGAACCACATCGGCCGCGACCAAGACCGCAACATCAATCGTAGCCAACGCGAATTGCGCGGCCTGCAG